>DATINN010000629.1:0-2349 GCA_035474175.1 Mycobacteriales bacterium
GTGGACTCGTTCCTGGCCCACGACCTGCCCTGGCTGGCCGACCACGAGGCCCGGGCGGTGGTGAGCATCGCCGGCGGCAGCGTCGCCGACTACGCCGAGCTGGCCCGGCGGCTGGCGTACGCGCCGGCGCTGGTCGCGGTCGAGGTGAACATCTCCTGCCCCAACGTGGAGAGCCGGGGCGAGGTGTTCGCCTGCGACCCGCTGGCCGCCTCCCGGGTGGTGAGCGCGGTCCGGGCCGAGACCCCGCCCGGCATCCCGGTGCTGGCCAAGCTGTCGCCGGACGTGACCGACATCGTCGCCGTGGCCCGGGCCTGCGTGGACGCCGGCGCCGACGGCCTGACCCTGATCAACACGCTGCTCGGGCTCGTCATCGACCCGGTCACGCTGCGGCCCACGCTGGGCGGCGTCACCGGCGGGCTGTCCGGGCCGGCCATCCGCCCGGTCGCGGTGCGCTGCGTCTGGCAGGTGCACGCGGCGCTGCCGGAGGTGCCGATCCTGGGCGCGGGCGGGATCCGGACCGGGCTGGACGCGCTGCAGTTCGTGCTGGCCGGCGCGTCCGCGGTCTCGGTCGGGACGGCCGTCTTCGGCGACCCGTCGGCGCCGGTGCGGGTGCTGGCGGAGCTGGGCGCGGCGCTGGAGGAGCGCGGGTTCGGCTCGGTCGCGGACGCGGTCGGGTATGCGCACCGGCCCGCCGGCGCCGAGCCGGTGCGGGTGCCGCCACCGGCCGCCCCCGTGGACGCCCCGCCGGTCCCGGCCACCGCCGGGGCCAAGCACGCCTGGCGGCTCGGCGGCGAGTGGTGAGCCGACGAGGGAGTGAGCATCGCAGGGCCCCCGGGCGGCGGCTCGCCCCGCGGCCGCCCGAGGAGCGGAGCGACCGACGAGGCGAACACGGGCCGGCGCAGTGGTGAGCCCGTTCGGGGAGCGCCTCAGCGCCCTCGTCGCGGCCCGGGGGCCCCTGGTGGTGGGCATCGACCCGCACCCGCCGCTGCTGGCCTCCTGGGGGCTGTCCGTGGACGTCTCCGGGCTGGAGCGGTTCGCGCTGACCGTGGTCGAGGCGGTGGGGGACCGGGTGGCGGTGATGAAGCCGCAGTCGGCGTTCTTCGAGCGGTTCGGCAGCGGGGGCGTGGCGGTGCTGGAGCGGACCCTGGCCGCGATCCGGGCGGCCGGCGCGCTCAGCATCGTCGACGTCAAGCGGGGCGACATCGGCTCGACCACGGCCGGCTACGCCGCGGCCTACCTCGACCCGGCCTCGCCGCTGGCCGCGGACGCGATGACGGCCAGCCCGTACCTGGGCTTCGGGTCGCTGGGGCCGCTGCTGGACACCGCGTACGAGCACGGCGGCGGGGTGTTCGTGCTCGCGCTGACCTCCAACCCGCAGGGCGCGGCCGTCCAGCGGGCCACGGGGCCGGACGGCCGTACGGTCGCCCAGGCGATCCTGGACCAGGCGGCCGAGGCGAACGCCGCCGAGCTGGCCCGGACCGGGGGCACGCTGGGCTCGGTCGGGGTGGTCGTCGGGGCCACGGTCGGCCGGCACGGGCACCGGCTGGGCCACCTGCGCGGGCCGGTGCTCGCACCCGGGCTCGGGGCCCAGGGCGCCGGCGCCGCCGACCTGCCCGAGGTCTTCGGACCGGCGCTGCCGTGGGTGCTGCCGTCGGTGTCCCGGGAGGTGCTCGGGGCCGGTCCGGATCCGGACGCGGTGCGGGCCGTGACCGCCCGGATGGCCGCAGAAGTGCACGCGATCGGGGCACAGACACTGACCGGAACGGGCCGTTAGTCGCTCATCTGGGCCTGCCACGTTGCCCGTGGGGCCCCCCGCTCGCTAAGTTGCCGCCAGTCGTCCACCCCTTGTACGAGGAGAACCCAGGTGCCCCTCCCGCCTCTCACCCCGGAGCAGCGTGCTGCCGCGCTGGAGAAAGCCGCCGCGGCCCGCAAGGCCCGGGCGGAAGTGAAGGAGCGTCTCAAGAAGAGCGGGGTCTCCATCACCGAGGTCCTCAACCAGGGCGAGTCCGACGCGGTCATCGGCAAGATGCACGTCTCGGCCGTGCTGGAGTCCATGCCCGGCGTCGGCAAGGCCCGCGCCGCGAAGATCATGGAGCGCCTGGAGATCTCGCCGACCCGCCGGGTCCGCGGTCTGGGGGCGAAGCAGCGCACGGCTCTCGAGCGTGAGTTCGGTGCTGCGGAGTCCTGAGGCCATACTCGACCCCGTGCCGTTGCTCCCTGAAGCCGGAGAGACGGGCGAGGCGCGCTTGACGGTCCTGTCCGGGCCCTCGGGTGTCGGCAAGGACGCGGTGCTCGCCGCGGTCCGCCGCCGGCACCCGGAGGTCTGGGTGTCGACCTCGGTGACCACCC
>DATINN010000630.1:0-5645 GCA_035474175.1 Mycobacteriales bacterium
GCAACGCGACCACCGACGTGGGCCCGTTCTACTGCCCGGCCGACGGCAAGGCGTACTTCGACCTGGGCTTCTTCGACGAGCTCAGCACCCGGTTCGGGGCCAAGGGGGGCTCGTTCGCGCAGGGCTACGTGGTCGCCCACGAATACGGCCACCACATCCAGAACCTGCTCGGCACCTCCGACCAGGTCGGCAGCGAGACCGGCCCGCAGAGCGGCTCGGTCCGGCTGGAGCTGCAGGCCGACTGCTACGCCGGGGCCTGGGCCAAGAACGCGACCACCACCACCGGCGCCAACGGCAAGCCGCTGTTCGCCTCGATCACGGCCAACGACATCTCCATCGCGCTGGACGCGGCGGCGTCGGTCGGCGACGACCGGATCCAGTCCAAGGCGCAGGGCCGGGTCAGTCCGGAGTCCTTCACCCACGGCACGTCGGCGCAGCGGCAGAAGTGGTTCACCACCGGCTACCAGTCCGGCAATCCCAACAACTGCGACACCTTCAAGGGCAGCGTCTGATCCTGTCCCGCGTCTGATCCTGTCCAGCGTCTGCTCTGGGCCCGCGTCTGATCCTGGGCCGCCGGTGCCTCCCGCCCACCACGCGACTCGCCGGGCTTGACTCCCCGTACGCGATCTTCAGCGCACGGGGAGATGCACCCCGCCGAGAACGGCTGACACCTACTGCTCGTCGCCGGGTCGCGACCTTGAGCGCGACCCGGCGACGTACGTCCGTCGCCGTCCCGCCCGGCGGTGCTCGCCCCCGTACGGCGGGCGGCCCTATGGTCCCGGGATGGGGTTCGACGTGGTCGCGGACGCCTACATGGCGTTCATGGGGCGGTACTCGGAGCCGCTGGGCGGGTTGTTCGTCGAGGCGGCCGGCGTCCGGCCCGGCGACCGGGCGCTCGACGTGGGGTGCGGGCCCGGGGCGCTGACGGCGCGGCTGGCCGGGCTGCTGGGACCGGACGCGGTCGCGGCCGTCGATCCCAGCAGCGCGTTCGTGGCGGCGGCGCGGGAGCGGTGCCCGGGCGTGGACGTCCGGCCGGGCGCCGCCGAGGATCTGCCGTTCGCGGACGGCAGCGTGGACGTCGCGCTGGCCCAGCTGGTCGTGCACTTCATGGCCGACCCGGTCGCGGGGCTGGCGGAGATGGGCCGGGTGACGCGCCCGGGCGGGGTCGTCGCGGCCTGCGTGTGGGACTACGGCGGCGGCACCGGGCCGCTGAGCGAGTTCTGGGCCGCGGTGCGGGACCTGGACCCGGGCTCACCCGGCGAGGGGGAGCGGGCCGGCACCCGGGAGGGGCACCTGGCCGAGCTGTTCCGGGCCGCCGGCCTGGCCGAGGTCGAGTCCGGCGTCCTCACCGTCACCGTGCCGTACGAGAGCTTCGAGCAGTGGTGGCACCCGTACACGCTCGGGGTCGGGCCGGCCGGCGACCACGTGGCCGCCCTGAGCGACGAGGAGCGGGCCGCGCTGCGGGAGCAGTGCCGCCGGCGGCTGCCGGAGGCGCCGTTCGAGATCCGGGCGTCGGCCTGGTTCGCCCGCGGGCGGGCCGGAAAGCGGTTGGTCCCGGGCGGAGACTGAGCGCGTGACCGTCCCCGACCTCGCCCGGGCCAAGGGCGGCGCGCAGTGGGTCGCCGGGCTGCCCGCCACCATCGCCGCCCTGGCCGGGACCTGGGGCCTCACGATCGGGGCGCCGCTGTCCGGCGGCACCTCCGCCTACGTCGCCCGCGTCACCACCGCGACCGGCGACCCGGCCGTGCTCAAGATCTCGGTGCCCGGGGTCGGCTTCGACCGCGAGATCCGGACCCTCCGGGCCGCCGCCGGCCGCGGCTACGCCCGGCTGCTGGCCGCCGATCCGGACCGCGACGCGGTGCTGCTGGAGCCGCTGGGCGAGTCGCTCCTCCGCTCCGGGCTGTCCCCGCAGGAGCAGCTGGACGTGCTGGCCGGGCTCCTGCCCCTGGCCTGGCAGGTGCCGGCCGAGGGCCCGGCCGAGGACAAGGCGGCCGGGCTCGCGGGTCTGATCGAGGAGCACCGGCAGCCCGGTTCCGACCGGGTCATCGCCGAGGCGCTGCGCTGCGCCGACCGGCGGTCCGCCGCCTTCGACCCTGACCGTTGCGTCTGGGTGCACGGTGATGCCGCCGCGGCCAACGTGCTGCGCAGGGCGGACGGCTGGGCCTTCGTCGACCCGGACGGGTTCCGGGGCGATCCCGACTACGACCGCGGCGTCGCGGCCCGGGACTGGTGCGAGCAGCTGGACGCGGCCGCGGACCCGGGCGGACTGCTGCTCTCGTACTGCCGGCGGCTCGGCGGCGACCCGGACCCGGTCCGGGACTGGGCCTACCTCGAGCGCGTCTCCACCGGCCTGTACGTGGAGTCGCTCGGCGGCCGCAGCCGCCACCTCGCCACCGCGGCGCTGCTGCTGGACCGGGCATAGCGGCGGCGGCCGGCGCGTTCGCAGGCACATGTCGACGCTGACCCGGCTCGCCGTCACCGCCACGCTGCACTGCCTGACCGGCTGTGCCATCGGCGAGGTGCTCGGCATGGTCATCGGCACCGCGACCGGCCTGGGCGACTGGACCACCGTGGCCCTGTCGGTGGTGCTGGCCTTCGCCTTCGGCTACGCGATCACGATGAGCCCGCTGCTGCGGGCCGGCCTGCCCCTCAAGCAGGCCGTCCGCACCGCGCTGGCCGCCGACACGGTGTCCATCCTGACGATGGAGATCGTCGACAACGGGTTCGTGGTCGCGGTCCCGGGTGCGCTCGACGCCGGCCTGGGCAGCGTGCTGTTCTGGGCCAGCCTGGCCGCGTCCCTGGTGATCGCGTTCGCGGTCACCGTGCCGGTCAACCGCTGGCTGATCGCCCGCGGTCTCGGGCACGCCGTCGTGCACCAGCACCACCACCACTAGCCTGCGACGGTGCCCCCGGTCATCGCTGTCGCCAGCGGGAAGGGCGGCGTCGGCAAGACCAGCGTCGCCGTCGCGCTCGCCCAGGAGCTGGTACGCCGGGGCCGGCGCACCGGCCTGCTCGACGCCGACCTGCACGGTCCGGACGTGCCGCGCATGCTCGGCATCCGCCGGGACGCGACCGCGCGCAGCGTGACGCTGACGGCCGCCAAGGGCGAGCGGAACGCGGAGCTGGAGGCGGTCGACGTCGGCGGGCTCAAGGTCGCCTCGGTCGGGTTCCTGCTCGGCGGCGCCCAGGGCCTGACCATGGCCGGCGGGTTCGCGGAGCTGATGCTGGGCCGGCTGGTCAAGCAGACCGTCTGGGGCGAGCTGGACGTGCTGGTCGCGGACCTGCCGCCGGGCACCGGCGAGGTCCAGCAGGGCCTGCTGGCGCTCTCCGACGACATCGCCGCGCTGCTGGTGGTGACCCCGGCCGAGGTGTCGCACCTCGACACCGGGCGGGCCGTCGCGGTGCTGCGCCAGGCCGGGGTCCCGCTGCTCGGCGGGGTCGAGAACATGGCCTACCTGACCTGCCCGCACTGCGGCGAGCCGACCCCGCTGCACACGCCGGCGCCGGCCGACCGGACGATCTGGGCCCTGGGCGTGCCGAGGCTGGCCGCCATCCCGTTCCGTACGGACGCCGTCGTCCACAGCGAGGACGTCGCCCCGCTCGCCGACGCGGTCGAGGCCAGAATGGCCTCATGAGCTACGTGGTGATCAACGCGCTGACCGTGCCGGACGGCAACGGCGAGGTGCTGGAGCAGCGGTTCGCCGGCCGGGCCGGGCTGGTCGACCAGGCCGAGGGGTTCGAGGCGTTCCAGCTGCTGCGGCCGGCCGACGGTGCCGACCGCTACCTCGTGCTGACGCAGTGGCGCAGCAAGGAGGACTTCGAGGCCTGGCAGAGCTCGCGCGAGTTCGGCAAGGGGCACGCGCAGGCGGCGCAGGACCGCAACTCCGACCGGCCCGCCTCGACCAGCGGCGAGGTGTGGCAGTTCGAGGTGATCCAGACGGCCTGACTCGGCCGCCCGGCGGCAGTGTCAGTTAGAAACCGCTGACGCTCGCGCTGTCGAGGAACGTCACCACGATCAGGGCCTGGTCGTCGTACGGCTTGGAGCGGGGCCAGTGCCGCCCGTCCGGGTCGGCCTGCTCCGGGGCGCGGACCGCGTCCAGCAGCGCGTCCGGGCCGCGCTCCCGGACCAGCCGCAGCGCCGTCGGCCAGTCCGGGACGGCCCGGCCGATACCCCGGGACACGCCGTCGGAGGCGAGCAGCGCGGTGCCGACGGCGCCGGCCGGCCAGCTGCGGGTGATCGCCTGGCCGGCCGCGGTCGGCGTCGCCTCGGCGATCCAGTAGCCGTCGGGGCGGTTGCGGTGTCGCCGCTGCTCGCCGACCAGCGCCCGCAGCAGCTCCCGGTGGGCCTCGTCGTAGCCGCCGCCGGCGGCCAGCCGGTCGTGGTAGGCCACCCGCTGCTGCGGCGCGACCTGGTTGAGCCGCTCGTCCACGACCACCTCGGCCCGCTCGCCCCGGAACACCACCAGCGGGCTGTCGCCCAGCACGAGCGCGTCGATCCGGTCGTCGTCCCAGCGCAGCAGCGTGACCGTGCTGGACGGCGAGTGCCCCGGCACCAGCCGGTACGTGCTGGTCACGACCGCGATCGAGTCCGCCAGCACGGTGGTCAGGTCCAGCCGCCGGTCCTCCAGCCGGGCGGCCAGCTGCTCCGCCAGCCGGGAGGCGTACCAGCCGCCGTCCCGCTCGGCCGGGTCGGGCGCGGACGCCCCGTCGAGCACGGCGACGGCCCGTTCCAGCAGCACCGTGCGGTCCTGGCTGGGCTTGGTCCCGGCCGCCCGCTCGGCGACCCGGACCTCGGTCAGTGCGCGCGCGGCGGACACAGTGCCTCGCTCTCGACGACCCGTTCGCCGTCGTGCCGGCTCGCTGTGATCATCGAGAACGTCCCTTCGCCGACCTGGCGGTAGAGCTCGGCCGCGTGGCCGGCCAGGTAGTCGACCGCGCCGACCGAGCCGAGGGCGTGCACCCCGGCGATCAGCAGCATGGTGCCGCCGCCCGGCACCGGGAGCCGGCCCAGGTAGGCGATGTCCCGCCCGGCCTGGCCGTCGTCCAGCGGGGACAGGTAGCGGGTGCCGTCGGTCCGGTCGGCGATGACCCACCGCCCGTCCGGCTCGGCGCGGAAGTCGAGCACCGGGTCGGCGGCCAGGGCGGCCGCGCTCACCGGCGACGACTTGGGCCCGCAGATCGCGACCACGTCACCGGCCGGGGTCCAGGCGCCGTCGACCGGGATCCGCAGCTGCTCGACGGTCAGCAGCAGCTCGCGCAGCAGCTGGGCCAGCCGGTCGTACGCCAGCGCGTCCTCGGACGCGATGACCGGCAGGGACCGCTCGCCGCCGGGGCGCAGGGGCAGGGCGACGGTCACCGGGCCGACGCCGAACAGGGCCCGCTCCGCCGGCGGCGCCGACTGCGTGATCTGCCCGATGCGCCCCTTGGACAGCCCGAACGCGGTCGCGACGGCGGCGTAGCTGAGCCCCTCGTCCTGCAGCCGGCGCATGTCCTCGCGCCGCAGCCGGGCCAGCTCGACCATGCGTTGCTGGTAGATCGCGAGCAGTTCGGTCGCACGACGGCCTTGGCGGCGGGCATCGGGCTCCCGTCGCACCGACTCGAACTCGTCGTCGGGGTACGACACGTTCACCAGTCTAGGGGTCTTG
>DATINN010000631.1:0-13061 GCA_035474175.1 Mycobacteriales bacterium
TCGACCTCACCAGCCCGGCCCGGATCGCGGCCCAGCTGGAGCCGATGCTCGGCGCCGACGCGGCCATGCCGCTGGCCGGCACCGCCAGCTTCGCCTGGGACTACGACACCACCCACGACGGCCTGCTCCGGCTCTACATGCAGGGCAAGCAGCGGCAGTGGGACAACGACAGCCTGCTCGACTGGGACCACGAGGTGGACCCGGACGACCCGCTGGGCATGCCGGACGAGTTCATCTCGATCGGCACCTCCGAGCTGTGGGAGCGGCTGCCCGAGGACACCAAGAAGCTGGTCCGCCGGCACTCCGCCGGCTGGCTCTACTCGCAGTTCCTGCACTCCGAGCAGTTCGCGCTGATCGGGGTGGGCAAGATCGGCGCGGCCGCGACCCAGCTGGAGGCGAAGATGTTCGCCGCCACCCAGCTGATGGACGAGGCCCGCCACGTCGAGGGCTTCAACCGCTTCCTCAAGACCAAGATCGAGGGCGCCCGCTACCCCCTCTCGCCCACCCTCAACTCGATGTTCGTGCACGTGATGGGCGAGTCCCGGTGGGACTTCGGGGTGCTGGCCGCGCACGTGATGGTGGAGAACATGGGCCTGGCCACGTTCGGCACCCACCGCGACCGGATGCACGACCCGCTGGCCAAGTCCTTCTCCGCGTACGTGGCCCGGGACGAGGCCAGACACGTCGCCTTCGGCCGGGTGCTGCTGCGCGAGTTCTACCCGCAGCTGAGCCGGGCCGAGCTGGCCGAGCGGGAGCAGTTCGTGCTGGAGGGCTGCTGGGCCCTGCGCGACCGGTACGTGGACGACGACATCTGGTCCCGCCTCGACCTCGGCCCGGAGTTCCTGGCCGCGGCCAAGCGGTCGCCGGCCAAGCGGGAGTTCCGCCGGCTGGTGTTCATGCGGATCGTGCCGGCGCTGAAGGACATCGGCCTGTTCGGCCCGGCCGTGCAGGCGGGCCTGAAGAAGATGGGCGTCCTCGGCTTCCAGGAGATCGACGACGAGGCGCTGCTGGCCATGGACGAGCAGGCGGCCGAGCAGCTGGCCCAGCGGGAGCTGGCGGTCCGGCGGCAGGAGGTCCGGCAGATCGCCGAGCTGGCCGTGCAGGCCGACGACCCGCGGGTGGGCGAGGCGGCCGAGGTCGCCGGCCTGGTCACCGGCTGAGCCCAGCACACCTCAGGGGAGGAGGCACGATGACCGAGACCTTGCCGTCAGTGCCGCCAGTGCCATTGGTGCCGGCGGGCTACCCGGCGCCGGGGGAGCCGACCGTGAGCCGGGCGTACCTGGACGGGCTGGTCGCCGGCACCGTGACGACCCCGGCCGTGGTCCGCCGGCTGCTGCTGCCGCCACCGACCGCCTGGGCGTACGGGTCGCTGACGGCGGCGTTCTGCCCGGACGAGGAGGTCACGCTCTCGGTCGGGATCGTCTTCGGCGGCTACATCGGCTGCCTGGTCGACCACTTCGCCGGGCTGGCCATGATGACGGTGCTGCCGGACGCGCTGACCTTCCTCACCGCCGAGATCGCGCTCGGCTTCCGGGCCCCGCTGCGGCCGGGCCCGACCGACGTCACCGCGACCGTGTCCGGGCTGAGCCGGCGGCAGGCCACGGTCGAGGTGGTGCTGTCCCAGGACGGCTCGCCGACCAGCCGGGCCACGGTCGAGCAGGTCATGGTCCGGCGGCCGGTCTCGCCGCTGGCCGAGCCCGTGGCGGTGGGCTGAGATGGGCATGCGGGAGGAGGGCCTGGAGGAGGAGCACGGCGCCTTCCGGGACGCGGTCCGGACGTTCGTCAAGCGCGAGATCGCGCCGTACCACCCGGGCTGGGAGCGGGCCGGGCTGGTGGACCGGGAGGTCTGGCGCAAGGCCGGCGCGGCCGGGCTGCTCGGCATCGACGTGCCCGAGCAGTACGGCGGGGGCGGCACCAGGGACTTCCGCTACCAGGTGATCCTGTCCGAGGAGCTGGTCGACGCCGGCGCCACCGGCATCGGCTTCGCCCTGCACAACGACGTGGTCGCGCCGTACCTGCTGGCGCTGGCGACGCAGGAGCAGAAGCAGCGCTGGCTGCCCGGGTTCTGCTCCGGCGAGCTGGTCACCGCGATCGCGATGACCGAGCCCGGGGCCGGCTCCGACCTGCAGGCGATCCGCACCACCGCGGTCCGCGACGGGGACGACTATGTCCTCAACGGCACCAAGACCTTCATCACCAACGGCATCCACGCCGACCTGGTGATCGTGGTGGCCCGCACCGACCCCCAGCGCGGCGCCCGCGGCTTCAGCCTGCTGGTGGTCGAGCGCGGGATGCCCGGCTTCGAGCGCGGGTCCAAGCTGGACAAGATCGGGATGGCGGCCCAGGACACCGCCGAGCTGTTCTTCCACGACGTCCGGGTGCCGGCGGACAACCTGCTGGGCAAGGAGAACCGCGGCTTCCTGCACCTGGCCGACCACCTGCCCCAGGAGCGGCTCGGCATCGCCGCGTACGCGACGGCCGGGGCCGAGACCGCTTTCGCGCACACGCTGGCGCACTGCACGAAGCGCACCGCCTTCGGGCAGCCGATCGGCTCGTTCCAGCACGTCCGGTTCGAGCTGGCCGAGATGGCCACCGAGATCGACGTCACCCGCACGTACGTGGACCGCTGCATCGCGGCCCACAACGCCGGCGCGCTGGACGCGGTCACCGCGGCCCGGGCCAAGTGGTGGGCCACCGACGTGCAGAAGCGGGTGCTGGACCGCTGCGTGCAGCTGCACGGCGGCTACGGGTTCATGCGCGAGTACCCGGTGGCCAAGGCGTTCGTCGACAACCGCGTGCACCCGATCTACGGCGGGTCCAACGAGATCATGAAGGAGATCGTCGGCCGGGCGCTGGGCGTCTAGGAGCCCCGCCCGGGACAACCGGAAGAACCTCAACCCGGAAGAGAGCCGATGAGTCACGTCGAGGACCGGTGGGTCACCACCGGTGGAGTTTCCGTGGTCCGGACCCGGACGCCGGTCGACCCCGGCACCGTGCGGGCCGAGCTGGCCGAGGCCCTGGACACCCGCCGCGGGCTGCTGCTGTCCTGCGCGGTCCGCCAGCCCGGCCGCTACCGGCCCCGCGACGTCGGCTACGTCGACCCGCCGGTCGAGATCGTCGCAAGTGGACGGACGCTGACCGCGCGGGCGCTGAACATCCGCGGCCGGGTGCTGCTGCCGGCGGTCGCCGCGGCCTGGACCGGTGTCCTCTCCGGACTGTCCACACTGGACAACGAAGTGACCGGGGAGGTGCCGCCGGCGCCGGAGCGGCCGCTGAGCGAGGAGGAGCGGACCCGCCGCCCCGGCGTCTTCACCGCGCTGCGGGCGCTGGTCGCGCACTTCGCCGGCCCGGCCGACGACACCTTCGGGCTCTGGGGCGCCTTCGGCTACGACCTGATCCTCGGCTTCGACCCGGTGCCGCTGACGCACGACCGCACCGGCGCCGACCGCGACCTGGTGCTGCACCTGCCCGACTCGGTCGTGCTGGTCGACCCGGACGCGGGCGTGGCCTACCGCAACGACTACGAGCTGACCGTGGACGGCCGCGGCACCGCGGGGTTGCCGCGGGACACGCCGCCGGCGCCGATGGGCCCGGCCCGGGAGCCGGAGACGCGCCGCGACCACCCCGAGGGCGGGTACGCCGAGCTGGTCCGGACCGCGCAGGCCGGCTTCGCCGTCGGCGACATGTTCGAGGTGGTGCCGAGCCAGTGCTTCGCCCGGCCCGCGGACACCCGGCCGGCCGAGATGTTCGACCGGCTGCGCCGCCGCAACCCCGCGCCGTACGGGCTGCTGGCCAACCTGGGCGGGGGCGAGTTCCTGGTCGGGGCGTCGCCGGAGATGTTCGTCCGGGTCGGCCACCCGGTCGACGGCCGCCGCCGGGTCGAGACCAGCCCGATCAGCGGCACCGTGGCCCGCGGCCGGGACGCGCTGGAGGACGAGCGGGCGATCCGCTGGCTGCTCGGCTCGGGCAAGGAGGAGTCCGAGCTGACCATGTGCACCGACGTCGACCGCAACGACAAGGCCCGGGTGTGCGAGCCCGGCTCCGTGCGGGTCATCGGCCGCCGCCAGATCGAGCTCTACTCCACGCTGATCCACACCGTCGACCACGTCGAGGGCACGCTGCGGCCGGACCGGGACGCGCTGGACGCGTTCCTCACCCACGTCTGGGCCGTCACCGTGACCGGCGCGCCCAAGCGGGCCGCGGTCCAGTTCATCGAGCAGCACGAGCGCAGCAAGCGCCGGTGGTACGGCGGGGCCGTCGGCCGGGTCGGCTTCGACGGTGCCATGGACACCGCGCTCACCCTGCGCACGATCCAGGTCCGCGACGGGGTGGCCACCGTCCGGGCCGGCGCCACCCTGCTGCACGACTCCGACCCGGCCGCCGAGGAGCAGGAGACCGTGCTCAAGGCGCTGGCACTGCTGGACGCGGTCGAGCTGCCGGACGTCGCGCTGCCCGCGGTCCAGGTCCGGCCCGGGGTGCCGGCCGCGCTGCCCGGGATGCGGGTGGTCGAGCCGCCGGGGGCCGGGCGCAGCGTGCTGCTGGCCGACCACGAGGACTCCTTCGTGCACACGCTGGCCGACTACTTCCGGCAGACCGGCGCGAGCGTGACCACGCTGCGGCACGGGTTCGCCGAGTCCGTGCTGGACGAGCTGGACCCGGACCTGCTGGTGCTCTCGCCCGGCCCGCGCCGGCCGGCCGACTTCGGCATCTCGGCCCTGCTGACCGCGGCCGGCCGCCGGGGGCTGCCGGTCTTCGGCATCTGCCTGGGCCTGCAGGGGCTGGCCGAGCACGTCGGCGGCACGCTCGGGGTGCTGCCGGTGCCGGCCCACGGCCGGGCCAGCAAGGTCGAGCTGGTCGGCGACGGCGGCCTGCTGCTGGCCGGGCTGCCGCCGGTGATCGAGGTCGGCCGATACCACTCGCTGCACGCGGTCGAGTCCTCGCTGCCGCCGGAGCTGGTGGTCACCGCCCGTACCGGCGACGGCGTGGTGATGGCGGTGGAGCACCGGACCGAGCCGCTGGCCGCGGTCCAGTTCCACCCCGAGTCGATCATGTCGCTGCACGACCGGCACGGGCACACGGTCGTCACCAACGCGGTCACCATGCTGGCCCGCCGCGGCGAGAGGGCGGCCGTCTGATGTGGCTGACCCAGCTGGTGGACCACAACCGGCAGTGCCGCGCCGACCGGCTGGCGGTCGTGGACGACCGCGGCGGCCGGACCTGGCGCGAGCTCGCCCGCCGGGTCGACAACCTGGCCGCCGGGCTGGCCGGGTGGGGCGTGCGGCCCGGGGACCGGGTCGCGGTGCTGTCCGCGGACCGGACCGAGGTGGTGGAGACCTACCTGGCCCTGGGCCGGCTGGGCGCGCTGTTCGTGCCGCTCAACCACGGGCTGGTGCCGCGCGAGGTGGCCGAGATCGCCGGGCACGCCCGGCTCTCGGCGATCCTCGGGGAGCGGCACCTGCTCGACCGCCTCGGCGACTCGGCGCCGGCCCGCCGGATCGCCTTCACCGACGCCGCGTACGGGCGGCTGGCGGAGACCGACCGGACCGAGCCGCTGCCGGACGTGCAGGCCGACGACCTGGCCGCGATCCTCTACACCTCGGCCACGACCGGCTGGCCCAAGGGCGCGGTCGCCGACCACCGGGCGTTGAAGGACATCGCGCTGGGCTGGCTGGCCGTGGCCGGTCCGGTCGAGGACGCGGTGCTGGTCAGCAGCTGCCCGCTCTACCACGGCAGCGTCGTGCTCAGCCTGGCCTACCTGGCCGCCGGGGCCACGCTGGTGCTCGTCGCCGACCCGACCCCCGCCCGTGTCCTGCACGCGCTGCGGGAGCACCGGGCCACCCACGTCTGGCTGGTCCCGGAGATGCTGCGGGGGATCACCGGCGGCCTGGGCGACCTGCCGCACCTGCGGGAGATCCTCTACGGCGCCGCCCCGCTGCCGGTCGAGGTCTACGCCGAGGCCGCCCGGACCACCACCGCGGGCTTCCGCCAGGTGTACGGCGTGACCGAGGTCGGCGGCCCGTTCGTCACCCTGTCCCCGGCCGAGCACCCGGCGCCGGACGGCCCGCTGCCGGAGGTGCTGCCGGCCGGCCGGGTCGTGCCCGGGATGTCGGTGCAGATCGTCGACCCGGACGGGGAGCCGCTGCCGGCGGGTGGGGTGGGGGAGCTGTGCGCCCGCGGCGACGGGGTCATGCGCGGCTACTGGAACGACCCGGGCGCGACCGCGGCGGTCACCGTCGACGGCTGGGTCCGCACCGGCGACCTCGGCCGGCTGGACGAGGACGGCTACCTGCACCTGCTCGGCCGCAAGACCGACATGATCATCCGGGCCGGCCACAACGTCTACCCGGCCGAGATCGAGCGGGTGCTGCGCCGGCACCCGGGCGTGCGGGACGTGGTCGTGGTCGGGCGGCCGGCCGGGGACACCGAGGCGCCGGTGGCGTTCGTGGTGCCGGCCGAGCGGCGGCCCGGCCTGGCCGAGCTGCACGCGTACCTGGCCGAGACGCTGGCCGACTACAAGCGGCCGCGGGAGGTCCGGTTCCTGGACGAGCTGCCCCGCACCGAGACCGGCAAGATCCGCCGCCGGCTGCTGGAGGTGGCCCCGTGACCGCCACGCTGGTGCGGGAGGGGACCGACCTGGTCGCGGCGATCCGGGCCCAGCGCCCGACCGTGGCCGGGCTCGGGCTGGGCGTGGTCAGCCGGGGCAGCGGCACCGCCGCCGCCACCGTGGACGACTACCGGCTGGCCAGCCGGATGACGCCGCGCCGGCGGGCCGAGTTCCTGCTCGGCCGGGAGGCGCTGCGCCGGGCCATGACCGACGCCCGGCTGCCGGCCGCGCCGCTGGTGCCGGTGCTGGAGGGCCGCCCGCGGCTGCCGGCCGGCACGGTCGGCGCGCTGAGCCACTCCGGCGGGGTCGCGGTCGCGCTGGCCGGCTCCAGCACCCGCTTCGCCGCCGTCGGCGTCGACCTGGAGCTGTCCACGCTGCCGGTGGAGGCGGCGCACCTGGTGCTGATGGACGCCGAGCGGGACTGGCTGGCGCTGGCCCCGACCCGGGAGTCCGGCGAGCGGGCGCTGATCTCGGCGTTCTGCGCCAAGGAGGCGGCGTTCAAGGCGTTCGCCCAGCTCGACCGCTGCCGGGTCGACCGGCTGCGGCAGGTCCGGCTGGCCCAGCGCGGCCGCGGTTTCGTCTGCTGGCCCGAGCACGAACCGGCCGTCGCGGTGCACGTCACCGTCGGCCGGGTCGGCACCGGGACCTTCGCCTGGACCGTGCTCTCGACGAGAGGTGCTCCCCGATGACCACCGCCCAGCTCACCCGCGTCGCCGTCGACCCGCGGCTGCCCCAGGGCTGGCGGGCCGTCCCCGCCGCCCAGCAACCGGCCTGGCCGGACCCGGCCCTGTTCAGCCTCGTCGTGCACTCCCTGGCGTACGCGGCCCCGCTGGTGTCGGCGCACGAGGTCTTCGCGCTGCGCCGCAGCCTGTCCCGGGTCGCGCACGGCCGCGGGTTCGTCGTGCAGGCCGGCGACTGCGCCGAGACCTTCGCCGAGCCCACCTTCGCCGGCGTCGCCGCCGCGGTGCAGCAGCTGCGCGGCGCCGCCCGGGTGATGGCCGACAAGATCCGGGTCCCGGTGGTGCCGATCGGCCGGATCGCCGGCCAGTACGGCAAGCCGCGCTCGTCCGGGGTGGAGCGGGTCGGCGAGCTGGAGCTGCCGTCCTTCCGCGGCTACAACGTCAACGGGCCGGCCTTCACCGCGGCCGACCGGCGGCCGGACCCGCTGCGGCTGATCCGCGGCCACGAGCACGCCGCGGCCACGCTGGCCCTGCTGCGCGAGCTGGCCGGCTCCGGGCTGGCCATGGCCGGGCACTGGGGCAGCGACGTGCCGGCGGTGTGGACCAGCCACGAGGCGCTGGTGCTCGACTACGAGGACGCGCTGGTCCGGCCCGACCCGGTCACCGGCGCCCCGGTGCTGACCTCGACCCACCTGCCCTGGGTCGGGCTGCGCACCAACGACCCGGACGGCGCGCACGTCCGGCTGCTGGCCGAGGTGGCCAACCCGGTCGGCTGCAAGCTCGGCCCGACCACCACGCCGGAGCAGGTGGCCGAGCTGTGCGCCCGGCTCGACCCGGACCGGCAGCCCGGCCGGCTGGTGCTGATCGCCCGCTTCGGCGCGGACCAGGTCGAGGCCAAGCTGCCACCGCTGGTGCGGGCGGTCGCGAAGCTCGGCCACCCGGTCGTCTGGATGTGCGACCCGATGCACGGCAACACCGTCTCGGTGCACGGCCGCAAGACCCGCCGGGTCCGGGACGTGCTGGCCGAGGTGGCCGGCTTCGTGCACGCCGTCCGGGCGGGCGGCGGCTGGCCGGGCGGGGTGCACCTGGAGGCGACGCCCGCGGACGTCACCGAGTGCGTGGACCGGCCCGGCGGCCTGGTGACCGAGGACGACCTGCACCGCAACTACACGACCGCGTGCGACCCGCGGCTGAACTCCGATCAGATGCAGGAGGTGGTCCGTGCTGTCGCGGCACTCTGTGGCCGGCCGTGAGCCGGGCCCCGGCCCGGCGGGCCGGCCGCGCGCGGTCTGCGTGGTGGGAGCGGGCCCGCGCGGCCTGTCCCTGCTGGAGCGGCTGTGCGCCAACGCCGACCCGGCCGGGCACCCGGTGCGGGTGCACGTCGTCGACCCGTACCCGCCCGGTGCGGGCCGGGTCTGGCGCACCGCCCAGGCCGGCCTGCTGCTGATGAACACGGTGGCGGCCCAGGTCACCGTCTTCACCGACGACTCCGTCCGGATGGCCGGCCCGGTCGTCCCCGGCCCCAGCCTGTACGAGTGGGCGCAGCTGGCCGGGCTGGAGCCGGCCGGGACGTACCCGGACGCGGTGCTGGCCGAGGCGGCCGCGCTGGGGCCGGACTCGTACCCGAGCCGGGCCTTCTACGGCCACTACCTGCGCTGGGCGTTCCGCCGGGTCACCGGCACCGCCCCGGACGGGATCGAGGTCGCGGTGCACGCCACCCGGGCGGTGGCGCTGGGCGACGGGCCGGACGGCACCCACACCGTCCTGCTGGCGGACGGCACCCGGCTGGCCGGCCTGGACGCGGTGGTGCTGACCCAGGGCCACCTGCCGGTGGAGCCGTCGGCGGAGGAGCGGCGGCTGGCCGCGTTCGCCCGGGAGCACCGGCTGACCTACCGGCCGCCGGCCAACCCGGCCGACTGCGACCTGAGCGACGACCTGGACGGCGTCGGGCCGGGCGAGCCGGTCGGGCTGCGCGGGCTCGGGCTCAACTTCTTCGACCACATGGCGCTGCTCACCGCCGGTCGCGGCGGCACGTTCAGCGGGCCGGCCGGGGACCTGGTCTACCACCCCTCGGGCCGCGAGCCCGTTCTCTACGCCGGGTCCCGGCGCGGGGTGCCGTACCACTCCCGGGGGGAGAACCAGAAGGGCGCGACCGGCCGGCACACCCCGCTGCTGCTCACCGCGGCGACGATCGCCGGGCTGTCCCGGCGGGCCGCGGCCGAGGGCGGCCTGCAGTTCGCCCGGGACGTCTGGCCGCTGGTCGCCCGCGAGGTCGAGACCGTCTACTACGCGACGATGCTGCGCCAGTACGGGCGGCGGGCCGAGGCGGAGCTGGTGATGCAGGCGTACCCGGGCTGCCCGGCGCCGGCGGCGCTGCTGGACGGGCTCGGGATCCCGCCCGAGCTGCGCTGGGACTGGGACCTGACCGCCCTGCCGTACGGGGACCGGGTCTTCACCGGGCCGGCGGACTTCCGGGAGTGGCTGCTGGAGCACCTGCGGGCCGACGCCGCGCACGCCCGGGCCGGCAACCTGTCCGGACCGCGCAAGGCCGCCCTGGACGTGCTGCGGGACCTGCGCAACGAGGTCCGGCTGCTGGTCGAGCACGGCGGGCTGGCGCCCCGCTCGCACCGGGAGGAGCTGGACGGCTGGTACACCCCGCTCAACGCGTACCTCTCGATCGGGCCGCCGGTGCGCCGGGTGGACGAGATGGTCGCGCTGGTCCGGGCCGGGGTGGTGCACGTGCTCGGCCCCGGCACCCGGCTGACCCTGGGCCGGTCCGCGTTCGTGCTGGAGGCGGCGGCGGTGCCGGGCTCCCGGGTCGAGGTCTCGGCGCTGGTCGAGGCCCGGCTGCCGGACACCGACCTGCGCCGGACCGCGGACCCGCTGGTCCGGCGGATGCTGGCCGAGGGGCGCTGCACCGCGTACCGGGTCCGGGACAGCTACCAGACCGGCGGGCTGGCCGTCGGCCGGCGGCCCAACCGGGTGCTGGACCCGGCCGGGCGGGCGCAGCCGCGGCTGTTCGCGTTCGGGGTGCCGACGGAGTCGGTGCACTGGGTGACCGCGGCCGGGGCCCGGCCCGGGGTCGACTCGGTCAGCCTGTCCGACGCGGACGCGATCGCCCGCGCGGTGCTGGAGCTGGCCGCGGGCCGGGTGCGGGCCGCGGAGGTGCCTGTCGAGGCGGCGGCAGTCTGACGGCGGCGCCGGCCGGGCGGGACGGCACAGCGACCCGGCCGGCGCCGCTCAGGGCGCCCTAGTCCGTCATCCCGTCGCCCCGGGACTCCCCGAGGTCCACGATCAGGGCGCGGTGGTCGGACAGCGCCATCTCCCGGGCCCCGGACCCGGCCACCCGCGGCAGCCCGCCGCCGTGGGACAGGATGTGGTCCAGCTGCACCCGGGCGTCCGGGGCCGGGAACGTCGGCTTCTCCGCCAGCGGCGTCCAGCCGGTCAGCCAGCGCGGCAGCGCGCCGGGCAGGTTGAGGTCGCCGAGCAGGACGCGCGGCCCGGGCAGCTGCCGGACGGCCCGGGCGGCCCGGCGCAGCTGCGCCCCGTTCCACCCCGGTACGAACGACAGGTGCGTGTTGGCCACGGTCAGCGGCCCGGCCGGCGTCTCCAGCACGGCCGCGACCAGCACCCGCGGCTCGTCCCGCAGCCACAGCACCTTGCGCTGCGGGCCCGGGATCAGGATGGGGGAGCGGACCGGCGCCGACGGCAGCCGGGTGACCAGCCAGCGGCGGACCGGGAAGCGGCTGACCAGCCCGATCCCGTACGCGGGGCCGGGCGCGGCGGCGTCGCCGTCCTTGGCCGGGCGCCAGCGCTCGCCCGGGGTGCCCAGGATGGCCGGGGCGAACCGGCCCTCGCCGCCCATCGCGACCGCCGCCTCCGCGGTGAGGTCGAGCCCGTGCGAGCGGGGCTGGCCGCGGTCGACCTCCTGCAGCCCGAGCACGTCCGCGTCCAGCAGCTTCACCGCGTCCCGCAGCCGCCCGACGTCGACCTCGCCGTCGGACAGGGCCCTGCCGTTGAGGATGTTGAAGCTCACCAGCCGCATCCCGAAACCCTAGGCGGCCCTCGCGGACCGCGCCCCATTACCCTTCCGGCGTGACTGCGGAGCGGGAGTACGTCGAGGCCAACCGGGAGTCGCTGCACGCCGATCTGGACGCGTGGCTGCGGATCCCCTCGATCAGCGCGGACCCGGCGCACGCGCCGGACGTGCGGGCCAGCGCCGAGTGGCTGGCCGCCGCGTTCACCCGCGACGGGTTCCCGACGGTGGAGATCTGGGAGACCGGCGGCGCCCCGGCCGTGTTCGCGGAGTGGCCGGCGGCGGAGCCCGGCGCCCCGTCCGCGCTGGTCTACGGGCACCACGACGTCCAGCCGGTCGACCCGCTGGAGAAGTGGGTCACCCCGCCGTTCGAGCCGACGATCCGGGGCGAGGAGCTGTTCGCCCGCGGCGCCGCCGACGACAAGGGCCAGCTGCTGTTCCACCTGCTCGGCCTGCGCGCGCACCTGGCCGCGACCGGGCGTTCCAGTCCGGCCGTGACGCTGCGGTTCCTCATCGAGGGCGAGGAGGAGTCCGGCTCGCCGCACTTCGCCGACCTGCTCCGGGCCCGCCGCGACCGCGTCGCCTCCGACGTCACCGTGGTCACCGACACCGGCGTGTTCGCCCGCGACTTCCCCACCACCACGGTCGGCATGCGCGGGCTGACCGGCTGCGAGATCCACTTCCACGGGCCGGACGTCGACCTGCACTCGGGCTCGTTCGGCGGCGCGGTCGCCAACCCGCTGACCGCGCTGGCGAAGCTGCTGGCCGCGCTGCACGACGAGGACGGGCACATCGCGATCCCCGGCTTCTACGACAGCGTGCTGCCGATCGACGACGCGGAGCGCAAGAACAACGCCGGGCTGCCCTTCGACGAGCAGGCCTGGCTGGCGGGACCGGCCCGGTCCCGGGCCGCCGTCGGCGAGGCCGGCTTCAGCACCCTGGAGCGGATCTGGGCCCGGCCGACGGCCGAGGTCAACGGCATGTGGGGCGGCTACACCGGCCCCGGCCACAAGACCATCGTGCCCACCGACGCGTACGCGAAGCTGTCCTTCCGGCTGGTCCCGGACCAGCGCGGCGCCGAGCTGCGGCCGCTGCTGCTGACGTTCGTCGAGGAGCACACGCCGCCGGGCATCACCGCCGCGGTGGAGTGGGAGGGCGACGGGGTCGCCCCGCTGCGGGTGCCGCTGGACTCGCCCGAGCTGCGGGCACTGGTCCGGGCGATGGAGAAGGCGTTCGGGCAGCCGGTCGGGTTCTCCCGGGAGGGCGGCAGCGGGCCCGAGGCCGACCTGGCCGAGATCCTCGGCGCGCCGCTGGTGTTCCTCGGCGTCGGGCTGCCGGACGACGCGATCCACTCGCCCAACGAGAAGGTCACGCTGCCGATGCTGGAGCGCGGGGCCGAGGCCGCGGCCCACCTCTGGTCGGAGCTCGCTTCACCCGGGTCTCACCAGCCCGGGTCGTAGCCTGGGGCGGTGACCGCACCCGGCTGGTACGACGAGCCCGGGGGCGACCGCGACTCGCTGCGCTGGTGGGACGGCCGGAGCTGGACCAACGTCACCCGGACCCGGTCGCCGGGCGAGGAGCTGCCGCCGCCGGCCGGCACCGACCTGCTGGACAGCGGCGCCGGCCGGCCGCCGGCCCGGCGGCGGGGCTGGCTGGTCGCGGCCGTGGCGGTCGCGGTCGTGCTGGTGCTGGTCACCTTCGGCGTGCCCGGCCGCCAGCCGGTGGGCGGCGGGCTGGCCGA
>DATINN010000632.1:0-1916 GCA_035474175.1 Mycobacteriales bacterium
GGGGTGAAGGAGTCGCCGGAGTTCGCCGACGCCTGCTTCGGCAGCCGGTTCAACCGGCTGCTGCCGTGCTCCGGCGAGGACGCCGCCCCGCTGGTCTACTTCGACGGCGCGACCGCGCCGTACTGGTGCATGGTCGGGATCAGCGCGCGCCCCTGGCGGTCGAGGTGACGACGCCGACACCATCAGCGCGGGAGCTGATCCGCGGCTGCCTGGACCTGCCGGCCGTGCTGGACCGGATCTCCGACACCGACGACCTGCTCACCCACGGGGTCAACTCCGGCGAGGTCGTGCTGATCGCGCTGCGCTGCGAGCAGGCGCTGGGCCGGGCCCTGACCGACGCCGAGCTGGAGCAGCTGGACTCGGTCGTCGCCGTCGACGAGCTGCTGAAGGGCGGGGTGAGCGGCGATGTGGCTGTCTAGCATCCTGCGCCGGCACACCGTCCGGATGCCGGACGCGCTGGCCCTGCGCGACCGCTGGCGCGACGTCAGCTGGCGCGACTTCGACCGCGACGTCACCGCGCTGGCCGGCCTGCTGCAGGACGCGGTCGCGCCCGGCGCCCGGGTCGCGGTGCTGTCCGGCAACCGGGTCGAGGTGCTGGAGACCTACTTCGCCTGCGCCCGGGCCGGCGTGGTCGCGGTGCCGGTCAACCCGGCGCTGACCGACCGCGAGATCGCCGGCATCCTCGACTCGGTCGAGCCGGCGTACGCGGTGGCCGAGAAGACCGGCCGCGACCGGCTGGCCCAGCTGCGGCCGGACCTGCGGGCGCTGCCGATCGAGGAGCTGGCCACCCTCCCGGTCACCACCGTGCCGGCGTCGCTGGGCAGCGGGCTGACCGCGCCGGTGGCGATCCTGCACACCTCCGCCACCACCGGCGCCCCCAAGGGCGTCGTGGTCGACCAGCGCGGGTTCCAGCTCAACGCGACCTCGTGGCTGGCCGACGTCGGGGTGCCGGCCGGGACGGCGTTCCTCAACGCCTGCCCGCTGTTCCACGGCAGCATGGTGATCGCGCTGGACTACCTGGCCGCCGGGGCGACGGTCTGCGTGCTGGACCGCTTCACCCCGCAGGGGGCGCTGCGCGCGGTCACCGAGTGGCGCACCAGCCACGCGTTCTTCGTGCCCTCGATGGTCAAGCTGGTGCTGCAGGCGCAGTCGGTGGCCAAGGCCGACCTCGGCGTGCTCGACCTGGTGCTGCACGGCGCCGCCCCGATGCCGGCCGAGCTGGCCGCGCAGGCCGCCGACGAGCTCGGCGTCCGGCTGCAGACCATCTTCGGCATCACCGAGGGCGGCGGCCCGGTCATCAGCCTCAAGCCCGAGGACAAGCCGGGCGAGGCCCCGGTGCCCGGCGCGACCTGCGCCGGCGTCCCGATGGCCGGCACCGGGCTGCGCATCGTGGCCGAGGACGGCACCGAGGCCGGGCCGGGCGCGATCGGCGAGATCCAGCTCACCGGCGACGGGCTGATGCAGGGCTACTGGCGCAACCCCGAGGCCACCGCCGAGGTGCTGGCGGACGGCTGGCTCAACACCCGCGACCTCGGCCTGGTCGACGACCAGGGCCTGGTCTGGGTGGTCGACCGCCGCAACGACCTGATCCTGCGCGGCGGGCAGAACGTCTACCCGGCCGAGATCGAGCACGTGCTGCGGCAGTCGGCCGCGGTCTTCGACGTGGCCGTCGTGCCGGCCCCGTCCGCGGACTGGGGCCAGACCCCGGTCGCGTTCGTCCAGCCCGCCGACGGCTCCGTCGTCGACGAGGCCGAGCTCGTCGAGCTCTGCGTGACCCGGCTGGCGTCGTACAAGCGCCCGAGCCGGTTCGTCGTCGTCGACCGGATCCCGCGCAACCCGGCCGGCAAGATCCTGCGCCCCCAGTTGCGGGACCGTGCCCGTGCCCTCGTCCAGGGAGAAGACCCACTGTGACCGAC
>DATINN010000633.1:0-3208 GCA_035474175.1 Mycobacteriales bacterium
GGCTGCGCACCCCCAGGCTGCGCACCCCCAGGCTGCGCACCCCCAGGCTGCGCACCCCCGGACTGCGCACCCCCGGACTGGGCGGGGGCCGGCTGGCCGGGGTCGGGCTGGGGGGTGGCCCGGGGATTACCGGCCTCGGCCGCGGCTGACTCGAGGGCGGTGTAGCGGGCGGTGCGGGCGGCGGCCTCGGGGCCGCCCTCGGTGCCGACCGTCACGGTCCGGACCAGCACCGGGTCGAGGCCCAGGGCCCGGCCCAGGTCGGCGGTGGCGGCGGCCCACCGGGCCGAGCCGTCCTGCAGCCCGTGGTCGACGGTGACGAGCCCGGCCGGGATCCCCAACCGCGGCGCCTCGAACGCGGTCGCCGCCGCCAGCGCGACCGAGTCGGCCCCGCCGCTGCACGCGACCAGCACCCCGGCCGGCCGCGTCTCGACCAGCACCCGCCGCACGGCCACCCGCACGGCCGCCACCGCCGGGTCCGGTCCCACGCCGGGGACCGTAGTGCCCTAGGCGGACGCCGCCGGCCGGAACCCGTGGACGCGCTGCACCCAGTCCAGCGGGGCCGCGAGCTCGGACTTGCGCGGCAGCGTGTCCTTCGAGGTCCAGACCTGGTTGAAGCCCTCGATGCCGACCACGTCGACGACCGCGCCGACGAACCGGCTGCCGTCCGCGTACTGCCGCATCTTGACGTCGAGCCCGAGCAGGCGGCGCAGCAGCTTGTCCAGCGGCCCGGCGCCCTTGCGGCGCTGCCCGAACCGGTCGCGGATGACCCCGATGGAGGGGACCACGTCGGGACCGACCGCGTTCATCACGTATTCCGCGTGCCCCTCGACCAGCGACATGAACGCCGTCAGCCGGTCGATGATCTCCTTCTGGGCCGGGCTCTGCACCAGCCCGAGCAGCCCCTGCGAGTCCTCGCCGCCGCGCAGCGCCGACCCGAGCTGGGAGGCGACCGCGGACAGCCGCTCGCGCAGCGCGTCCGGGTCGAGGTCGGTCGCCTCGACCAGCGCGTCGATCTCGCCGGTGAGGTGCCCGCGCAGCCACGGCACCGCGGTGAACTGCAGCCGGTGGGTGACCTCGTGCAGCGCGACCCAGAGCCGGAAGTCGGCCGGGGACACGCCCAGGGTCCGCTCGGCCTCGACCACGTTGGGCGCGACCAGCAGCAGCTGCCCGGCCGGGTCGGCGAAGAACTCGAACTGCCCCAGCACCTTGCTGGACAGGAACGCCAGCACCCCGCCGGCCTGCAGCCCGGTCGCCTTCGGCCCGACGGTCTGCTCGAACCGGCCGGCCGGCTTGGGCCGCCGCTCCTCCAGCGTCGCGACCAGCGGGGTCAGCAGCCGGGACATGCCCTCGGCGTTGACCTTGACCCAGCCGGGCCGGTCGACCACCCGGGTGACCGGGACGGGACCGTCGGCGTGCAGGCCGGTGATGCGCTCGACGTGCGCGTTGGCGATCTCGACCTGGTCCCGCAGGGACCGGACGGCGGCGTCCGCCTCGCTGCGGCTCACCTCCGGCCCGGGCGAGATCAGGCGGCTCGCGGTGGAGACGGCGAGATCCCAGTCGACCATTCCCGGCTGGCTGCTCATGCGGCCACGGTACGCCCGGCTCCGGACACGGGCCGTGTGGATCGCGCCCCGCCGACGCACGGGCCGCCGGTCCCGGGTGCTCACTGGCGCGACCCGCCGGCGCGCGGTCGGGCTCAGTGGGAGGTCAGCGGCAGGTGCACCTGGCCAGGGCGGCGGCGACGTCGTCGAGCGCGGCCTCGGCGGCGAGCGTGCCGCCGGACGGCACCCGATCGGCGACCACCGCGAACGCCAGCAGCCGCCCGCCGGCCCCGCGCACCAGCCCGGCCAGCGAGCTCACCCCGTCCAGGGTGCCGGTCTTGGCCCGGACCTCCCCGGCGGCCAGCGCGGCCGGCCCGGTCCGGTAGCGGTCGTCCAGCGTGCCGAGGTAGCCCGACACCGGCAGCCCCGGCACCAGTGCGTGCAGCCGGGGGTCGTCCGGCCCGGCCGCGACCCGCAGCAGCCCGGCCAGCAGCGCCGGCGTCACCCGGTCCTGCAGCGACAGCCCGCTGCCGTCGAGCAGCCGGTCGCCGCCGGCCGGCAGCCCCAGCCGGCCCAGGACGGTGCGGGTCGCGGCGGCCGCGCCGGTGAAGCCGGCCGGCTTCCCCTCGGCGATCGCGACCTGCCGGGCCAGCGCCTCGGCCAGCACGTTGTCCGAGGCCAGCAGCATGTGCTCGACCAGCCGCGGGATCGGCTGCGACCGGACCGTGGCCAGCGTGGCCGCCCCGGCCGGCGCCTTCCCGCGCACCACCGCCGCCTTGGGCGCGCCCAGCGCGGCCGCCAGCGCCCGGCCCGCCTGCAGGTCCGGCGCGGACGAGCGCGCCCGCAGCCCCTCCTGGGTGCCGGCGTCCACCATCACCGGGCTGATCGGGGTGATGTAGCCGCCGGTGACGTCGCGCGGGTCCCAGCTCGGCGCCATGGCCGGCCCCGGGAACAGCGACGAGTCGACCACCACCCGCGTCACCGTCCCGGCCCCGGCCTTGCGCGCGGCCGCGGCCAGCGTCGCGATCCGGGCCGCCCCCTCGTACGCGGTCGGCTTGCCGGCCGGCGCCCCGGACAACGTCACGTCGCCCCCGCCGACCAGCACCACCTCGCCCGGCTTGGTCCCCGCGACCACGGTCGTGCTCAGCCGCTGGTCCGGCTCGGTCACCGCGAGCAGCGCCACCGACGTGGCCAGCTTGGCCGTCGAGGCCGGGGTGACGTAGTTGCCGCTGCCGCGGTCGAGCAGCACCCGCCCGGAGTCGGCGTCGACCACGACCGCCGACACCCGCGGGCCGAGCCGGTCGTCGGACAGCGGGCCGGCCAGCGCGGCCGCGGTCCCGGCGGCGGTCTGCGGCGGCCCGGGGACGGGCGCGGCCAGCACCGGGGTCGGCGCCAGCAGTGGGCTCGGGGTCGGGCTCGCGCTCAGCGTGGGTGCCGGACCCGCGCCGGCCGCGGGGTCGCGCCCGGCCAGGACCAGCCCGCCGCCCACGGCCGCGGCCCCGACGAGCAGCGCGCACCCGCCCGCGACCGCGACCCGGCCCCCCGTCCACCGCACCCCCGCAGCCTAGGCGGCCGGTCCAACCCCGGGACCGGCCGGAGCGCAGCACCGCCCCGGTGGCGGCGCAGCGACAGGGCGGCGACCGGCCGATACGCCCTAGACTCCGGGG
>DATINN010000634.1:0-2329 GCA_035474175.1 Mycobacteriales bacterium
GGCGGTGTCCGACGCGGTCCGGCGGGCCCGGGCCGGCGTGTCCGACCCGGACCGGCCGACCGGCTCGTTCCTGTTCCTCGGGCCGACCGGCGTGGGCAAGACCGAGCTGGCCAAGGCGCTGGCCGGGTTCCTGTTCGACGACGAGCGGGCGATGATCCGCCTGGACATGAGCGAGTACGGCGAGAAGCACACGGTTGCCCGCCTCGTCGGCGCCCCGCCCGGCTACGTCGGCTACGAGCAGGGTGGTCAGCTCACCGAGGCGGTGCGGCGCCGGCCGTACAGCGTGGTGCTGCTGGACGAGGTCGAGAAGGCGCACCAGGACGTGTTCGACGTGCTGCTGCAGGTGCTGGACGACGGTCGGCTGACCGACGGCCAGGGCCGCACGGTCGACTTCCGCAACACGATCCTGATCATGACCTCCAACCTCGGGTCGCAGCTGATCGCGGACCCGACGCTGCCGGAGGCGTCCAAGCACGACGCCGTCATGCAGGTGGTGCGGTCGCACTTCAAGCCGGAGTTCCTCAACCGGCTCGACGACCTGGTCGTCTTCGACGCGCTGGACACCGAGGAGCTGGCCGCGATCGTCGCGATCCAGGTCCGGGTGCTGGGCGAGCGGCTGGCGGCGCGGCGGCTGACGCTGGAGGTCACCGACGCGGCGCAGGAGTGGCTGGCGCTGACCGGGTTCGACCCGGTCTACGGGGCCCGGCCGCTGCGCCGGCTGGTGCAGACCGCGATCGGCGACCGGCTGGCCAAGGCGCTGCTGGCCGGGGAGATCCGTGACGGTGACACCGTCGTGGTCGACCTGCTGGCGGACCGCTCCGGTCTGTCGGTCCGGCCGGCGGCACCGGTCACCGTCTGAGATCGCGCAGGCCCTCACCCGGCCCGGGTGGGGCGCTCGCGCAAAGGCCCTCACCCGTCCCGGGTGGGGCGGGTTGCGAAGGCCCTCACCCGTTTCGGGTGGGGGCCTTCGTCATGCCGGCGAGCAGCCAGCCCAGGCTGCGGGTGAAGCCTGCGTCCGTGCGTTGCGTCTCGTCGGCCGCGGCGAAGGCGGCAAAGCCGATGGCGTGCACGATGAGGACCCGGCGTGCCTCCGGTACGTCGTCCACGCCGGCCTTGGCCAGCAGGTCGTCCAGAATCTCGCCCAGACGGATCGCGTTCGGACCGCGCGCGCCCTGGCGTTGCAGGAAGAGCGGCACCAGCTCCGGGTGTGCGGTCAGCGCCCGGTACGTGCTGGTCATCATCGTCTCGATGCCGCCCGTCTCGACCCCGGCCAGCAGGTCGTCGAGGAGCTGGTCGAGCAGGTCGGTCTTGTCGGCGACGTGGGAGTAGAGCGCGTTGGGCGCGACGTCGAGCCGCCGGGCCAGCGCCCGCATCGACAGCGCGCCGGCCCCGTCGGCGGCGATCAGCTCCCGCGCGGCCGCCAGCACCGCCGCCCGGCTCAGCCCGGCCCGCTGCCCCGGTGATCGCATTCGACAACTGTACGCCGTACAGCTAAGCTGGACAGCGTCCAATTCAGTCGAGGAGGTCATCATGCAGGGGATCGCCGCCGGAGTTCCGTACGTGGCCCTGCCGCCGGCGAGCGGGCGCACCGACGCGCCCGTCGTCGCCGGCTGGCACCTGTTGGACCCGCCGCGGTCGGAGGCCGCGCTCGCGGCCGCGCTGCCGCTGGCCGGGCTCGACGCCTGGCGGGTCTACTTCGGGCTGCCGCTGACCGGGGCGCGGGCGCCCGAGGGCGGGCTGGAGAAGCTGGCGTACCAGGACGCGGTGCTCAACGTCTTCGGGCCGCTGGCGTTCGGGGCCGCGGCCGAGTTCCCGGCGGCGTACGCGGCGGTGCGGCGCGAGCTCGGCGTCCGCTCCGACCGGCTGGCCGTGCTCGGCGGGTCGCAGGGTGCGCTGGTCGCGCAGCAGGTCGCCACGACCCGGCCGGTCGACGCGATCGTGCTGGTCAGCCCGGTGACCCGGCTGCGGCCGGTGGTGACCGCCAACGAGCGGCGCTACGGCGTGACGTACGAGTGGACGCCGGCGTCCGACTACGTGGCGGGCGTCCTCGACTTCGTCGCCCGGGCCGCGGAGCTGACCGCGCCGGCGCTGCTGGTGGTCGGCGCGGACGACGCGGCCGACGGGGTGCTGGAGCCGGCGGCCGCCCTGCAGGCGGCGCTGCCGGGCTCGCGGCTGGAGACGGTGCCGGGCATGGGCCACGCGTTCGCCGCGGAGCCGGGCCTGGAGGCCGCGCCGCAGACCCCGCACGCCGCCACCGCCGACCGCATCATCACCGACTGGCTCCGCGACCACCTGAGCTGATCGCCGCCCCGGGGGCCGGAGTGCGCCG
>DATINN010000635.1:0-2915 GCA_035474175.1 Mycobacteriales bacterium
CACGTCGCGGCCGTTCATCGCGACCGGACGGCCCGGGCGGCCCGGGCGGCCCGGGCGGCCCGGGCGGGCCGGGCGGGCCGGGGCTCGGGGCGGAGACGGTGATCTGCACCCCGTCGATCGCCGCCCTCTGGCAGGACGTCGTGCACCGCCCCGGCGCCACTCCCCGCGCTTCTCCCGGGCGGCGGGTCGCGCCGCCGTCGAGAGCTCGTCCGGCTGGTCCCCCCGTGCCGGCCGGACGCCCCGCCCCGGTCGGGGGTGGTCCCCCGGTATCACCACCACCCCCGACCGAGGGCACAGGCCGCCCGCCGGCCGCCGACGCCGGGCAGCGCCCAGCGGCCGGCGGGAGGCCCCGCGCAGCCGGCCTTCCTGGACAGCGTCCCGCGACCGGCGGTGGGTCCCGCCCGGCGGCCGACCACCTTGGGCAGCGCCCCGCGGCCAGCGGTGGTTCCCGCGCGGCCGACCCCCTTGGGCAGCGCCCCGCGGTCGGCGGGGGGTCTCGCGCGGTGCCCGGCGGCCTGGTGCGGCACCCCGCGGTCGCCGGCGCCGGACAACGGCCCGCGGCGGGCGCGGTCGGGCGGCCGGCGACTGTCGGCGGCGGGCAGCGCCCGGCGGCCGGTGAGGAGGTCGGCGGACAGCGGCCAGCGGGCGGCGGGGAGCGGTTGGCGAGCAGCGGGGTGGGTGGTGGGCGGCCGGGGATTCCGGCCGAGGTGCTGGCCCGCCTGCGGCCGGCCTCCTCACTGCCGCGCCCGCCCCGGCCGGCCCGCGTCGCGGAGGGCTGACCGGTGCCGGTGCGTACGGTCGTGGTCCGCTGCCCGGACTGGCCGGTCCTCAGCGCGATGGCCGCGGCCGGCGTCGACGCCGAGGGCGCGGGCGCGATCCCGGCCGCGGTCGTGTTCGCCAACCGGGTCGTCTCGACCACCCCGGCCGCCCGGGCCGAAGGCGTCCGCCGCGGCCTGCGCCGCCGCGAGGCCCAGTCCCGCTGCCCGCAGCTGGTGGTCCTGCCGCCGGACCCGGCCCGGGACGCGCGGGCGTTCGAGCCGGTGGTGGGCGCGGTCGCCGAGCTGGCACCGGGGGTGGAGGTGATCCGCCCGGGCCTGTGCGCGGTCGCCGCCCGCGGACCCGCCCGCTACTTCGGCGGCGACCGGGTGGTGGCCGACCGGCTGGCGCGCTACGTCGCGGACCGGACCCGGGCCCGCTGCGTCGTCGGGGTCGCCGACGGCCGGTTCGCCGCCGCGCTGGCGGCCCAGCACCACCTGGTCGTCCCGCGCGGCGGCTCCCGCGCCTTCCTCGCGCCCTACCCGGTGGAGACCCTCGGCGTCCCCGACCTGCCCGACCTGCTGCGCCGGCTGGGACTGCGGACGCTGGGCGCGTTCGCGGAGCTGCCGCCGCGGGACGTGCTGGCCCGCTTCGGCCCCGACGGCGCCCGCGCGCACCGGCTCGCCCGCGGCCTGGACGACCGCCCGCTGGCCGCCCGCGCGGCCGCCCCGGAGCTGGCCGTGCAGACCGAGCTCGACCCGCCGGTGGAGCGGGTCGACACGGTCGCGTTCGCGGCCAAGGCGCTGGCCGAGCAGCTGCACGAGGGGCTGGCCCGGCGCGGGCTGGCCTGCACCCGGGTGGCGATCGAGGCCCAGACCGAGCACGGCGAGCAGCTGACCCGGCTGTGGCGGCACGAGGGCGTGCTCACCCCGGCCGCGATCGCGGACCGGGTGCGCTGGCAGCTCGACGGCTGGCTGTCCGGGTCGGCCCGGGTGCTGCCCCGGGCGACCGCGCCACCGCCGGGCACGCCCCCGGCCGCCCCCACCGTCATCGGCGCCGACTCCGATCTCCCGCCGGCGCCACCGCGGGGCGCGGGCACGCAGCTGGAGCGGCCCACCGCCGGGATCGTGCTGCTGCGGCTGATCCCCGACGAGGTCATCCCGTACGGCGGGATGCAGCTGGGCCTGTGGGGCGGCATGGGCGAGTCCGACGAGCGGGCCGGCCGGGTGCTGGCCCGGGTCCAGGGCATGCTCGGCCCGGACCGGGTGCTCACCGCGGTGCTGGGCGGCGGCCGCGGGCCGGACGACCAGGTGCAGCTGGTGCCGTGGGGCGACCGCCGCACCCCCGACCGCCCGGCCGAGCCGCCGTGGCCGGGGCGGTTGCCGGCGCCGTCCCCGGCCACCGTGCTGCCCGACCCGATCCCGGTCGAGGTCACCGACGCCGCCGGGGTGCCGGTCGAGGTGACCGACCGGTTCGCGGTGACCGGTCACCCGGCCCGGCTGGCGATCGCCGGCCGGCCGCCGGTCGAGATCGCGTCCTGGACCGGGCCGTGGGCGGTCGACGAGCGCTGGTGGGACCCGGCCACCGCCACCCGCCAGGCCCGCTTCCAGCTCGTCGGCACCGACGGCACGGCCTGGCTGGTCACCCGCGACCCGACCCGCTGGCACCTGGAGGCCACCTACGACTAGCCACCCACCGGCACCCGCGGCCCCGGCAACCCGGCACCAGCGGCGCGCGCCGGTCAGCGCCGCGGCCAGGACTCCGGTCAGCGCCGCGGTCAGCGCCGCGGCAGGTGCGCACCAGCAGGCGAAAGCGCGCCCTACGGGAAGTCCGGCGCGCCGGTCAGCTCCAGCGACCGCCGCCACAGCTCGGCCCGGACCGCCGGGTCGTACGCCTGCGAGTCGGCCCGCGCGTCCCGCTGCCGGTCGAAGAAGCGGCCGGTGACCCCGGCCAGACCCGGGTCGGCGACGAGCCGGAGCGTCGCCGTGATCCCGGTCGACAGGTCGTCGACGCTGTGCCCGTGCTCCTCGAGCACGATCTTCGTCGGCATGAACGTCGCCGGGTGCAGGCTGTTGACGGTGACCGCCGAGGCCGGCAGCCGCGACGCCAGCTCGAACCCGGAGATGATCTGGGCCAGCTTGCTCTGCCGGTAGGCCCGC
>DATINN010000636.1:0-6705 GCA_035474175.1 Mycobacteriales bacterium
CCAGCGCGGCGATCCGGCCGCGGTCCAGGATCGCGACCCGGTCGCACAGCTCCTCGGCCTCGTCCATCAGGTGGCTGACCAGCACGACCGTGACCCCGGCGGCGCGGACCCGGCGGACCAGCTCCCAGGTCTGCCGGCGGGCCGCCGGGTCGAGGCCGGTGGTGATCTCGTCGAAGAACACCAGCTCGGGCGTGCCGATCAGGGCCAGGGCCAGGAACAGCCGCTGCTGCTGGCCGCCGGAGAGGTGCTGGAACGCGGTGTCCCGCTTGGCCGCCAGGCCCCACTCCTCGATCAGCTCGCCGACCGGGCGGGGGTGCCGGTAGAAGCCGGCGTAGAGCTCCAGGGCCTCGCCGACCCGCATCTTCTCCGGCAGCTGGGACTGCTGCAGCTGGACGCCGACCCGCTGCCGCAGCTCCGGCCCGTGCTGGGCCGGGTCGAGGCCGAGCACCCGTACGGTCCCGGAATCGGCCCGGCGCAGGCCCTCGATGATCTCCACCGCCGTGGTCTTGCCGGCGCCGTTCGGGCCCAGCAGGCCGAACACCTCGCCGGCCCGCACCTCCAGCGAGACGCCGTCCAGCGCGACCGTGTCGCCGTACCGCTTGTGCAGCTCGTGCACCTCGATGACCGCCATGCCATCGAGACTCGTCCTCGCGCGGTCTGTCCGGATCGGCCGCGCGGCCATCCCCGGCCGCCACCTCGGCTGACCTGCGGCATCAACCGATCGGTGGAGGCGTCCCGTAGTCTGCCGCGCATGCCTGAGGAGAAGCAGGACCCGGCGAACACCCAGATGTTCCGGGCCTTCGTGGAGCGTGGAGAGCAGGAGACCGGCCGGGCCGGGATGCGGACGGCATACGTGCTGCTCGCCGCCGCGGTCGTGGTCCTCGTCGTCGCCCTGGTCGTGATCTTCGCCCTGTAGCGCGTCAGACTGACGCTTGACTGACGGCGCGCACGACGTCACAGTGACGTCGTGACGACGCCGATCCCGCTGTGGCGCAACCGCGACTTCAGCCTGCTCTGGACCAGCCAGATCGTCTCGACCGTCGGCACCCGGGTGACGTCGGTGGCGTACCCGCTGCTGGTGCTGCTGCTGACCGGGTCGCCGGCGCTGGCCGGGGTGGTCGGGTTCGCCCAGACCCTGCCGTTCCTGCTGCTCTACCTGCCCGGCGGGGCCTGGGTCGACCGCTGGGACCGGCGCCGGACGATGATCGTCTGCGAGCTGGGCCGGGCCGTCGCGCTCGGCAGCGTCGCCGTCACCGCGGTCCTCGGCGGCGTGCACGCGGTCCCGGTCTGGCAGCTGGCCGTGGTCGCCTTCGCCGAGGGCAGCCTGTTCGTGCTGTTCGACCTGGCCGAGGGGGCGGCGCTGCCCCGGCTGGTCCCGCCGGAGCAGGTGCCGACCGCGGTGGCCTGGAACCAGGCCCGGACCCAGGGCGCCGACCTGGTCGGCCAGCCGGTCGGCGGGGTGCTGTTCGCGCTCGCCCCGGGGCTGCCGTTCGCCGTGGACGCGGCCAGCTACCTGCTCTCCGGCGGCGCGATCGCGGCCATCCGGACCCGGCTGCAGGGCGAGCGGGCGCCGACCACCGACCGGCTGCGGACCCGGATCGCCGAGGGGGTCCGGTTCGTGGCCCGCTCGCCGTACCTGCGGGAGACCGTCGCCATCGTCGGCTGGATGAACCTGATCTTCAACGGGGCGTTCCTGGCCCTGATCGTGCGGGCCCGCGACCTCGGCGGCACGCCGGCCCAGATCGGCTTCCTGCTGGCCGCGTTCGGGGCCGGCGGGATCCTCGGCGCGATCGCCGCGCCGACGCTGCACAAGCGGCTGCCGGGCCGGGCCCTGATCGTCGGGATCGCCTGGGTCTGGGCCGCGATCGCGGTCGCGCTGGCCGTCCCGGCCTCCCTGGTCGGCCTGGCCGCGCTGGTCTTCGTGATGAACGTCTTCGGCGCGCCGTTCAACGTGGTCATCACGGCCCGCATGTACGAGCTGGTCCCGGAGACCCTGCTGGCCCGGGTCCGCAGCGTGATCAAGATCGTGGCCTGGGGCACGATCCCGGTCGGCACGCTGCTCGGCGGCGTGCTGGCCGACTCCCTGGGCGGCCGGACGGCGCTGCTCGTGCTCGGGCTGGGCATGGCGCCGATCGCGGTCGTCACCACGCTGTCGCCGGGGATGCGCTCGATCAGCGACCCGATCGACGAGCCCGCCGGGCAGCCTGCCTGAGCACCAGCGCGCGGACCCCGGTCTGGCCGGCCGCGTAGAGCCGGGTCGAGCCGACCGGGGCGATCCGGGCCAGCACGTCCGGCACCTTGGCCGAGACGCCGATCAGGACCCGGGCCCGGCGGTGCTCGACCGCGTCCACGATCTGCCCGGCCGCGGTCTCGGCCGGGATCGACAGCAGCGCGTCCCACACCCCGCGCTCCCGCTCGTACTCGGCCCGGTCGACGCCGCTGCCGATCCGGGCCGACTCGGCGATGCGGGTCCTGATCCCGCCCGGGTGCACGGTGGTCACGCCGACCTCGCCGGCCAGCTCGGCCCGCAGCACCTCGGAGAAGCCGCGGACGGCGAACTTGCTGGCCGCGTACGCCGACTGGCCGGCCGGGGCGACCAGCCCGAACAGCGAGGACACGTTGACCAGGTGGGAGCCGGGCTCGGCCCGCAGCGCCGGCAGCAGCGTGTGCGTCAGCCGGACCACGGCCCGGAAGTTGACGTCGATGACCTCCTCGTACTCGGCCAGCGTGACCTGGTCGAACCGGCCGCCGAGGGCGATGCCGGCGTTGTTGACCAGCAGCCGGACCCGCGGGTGGCCGGCCCGCACCCGCTCCCCCAGCCCGACCACCGCGGCCGGGTCGGCCAGGTCGACGACGTGGGTCTCGGCCCCGGTCGCCGCGGCCACGGCGGCCAGCCGGTCGGCGTCCCGGTCGGCCAGCACCAGCCGCATGCCCCGCCGGGCCAGCTCGGCCGCCACCGCCGCACCGATGCCGCTGGCCGCCCCGGTCACCACCGCCGTGCCGCCGGCGAAGCGGAAGTCGTCCATCAGGAGAACTCCACCTCGTCGGTGACCGGCCCGTGCCGGAACAGCAGCACGTCCTGGGCGTAGTTCTGGTTGAGCCGCCAGGGCCGGCCCGGGCCCTGCCGGGGCAGCCGGTCGATGCCGCGCCGGATGTAGCCCGACTCCAGGTTGAGCAGCGGCTCCCGCGGCCCCGGTGGCGGCGGCACCGGGGTGACCACCCGGGCGCCGGTCCGGGCCAGCTCGTTGAGCACCCGGCAGACGTACTCGCTGACCAGGTCGCACTTCAGCGTCCAGGACGCGTTGGTGTAGCCGATGGCCAGCGCGAAGTTGGGCACGCCGGAGAGCATCATGCCCTTGTACGCGACCTTCTCGGCCAGCTCGACCGGCTCGCCGTCCACGCTCAGCCGCATCCCGCCGATGGCCAGCAGGGTCAGCCCGGTCGCGGTGACGACGATGTCGGCCGGCAGCTCGGTCCCGGACCCGAGCCGGATCCCGGTCTCGGTGAACGTGTCGATGGTGTCGGTGACCATCGCGGCCTTGCCCGAGCTGATCGCGGCGAACAGGTCGCCGTCCGGGACGAAGCACAGCCGCTGGTCCCAGGGGTCGTACGCGGGGCGGAAGTGGGTGTCGACCGGGTAGCCCGCGGGCAGCTGCTTGCGCACGCCGGCCATCAGCAGCCGGCGCATCAGCCGGGGCGCCCGCTGCGCGAGCTGGTAGAGCACCATCTGCAGGGCCAGGTTCTTGCCCCGGCCGATCCGGGTCGCGAGCTTGTCCGGCAGCCGCTGGTGCAGCTTCTCCAGGATCACGTCCTGCTTCGGCAGCGTCATGATGTAGCTCGGCGAGCGCTGCAGCATGGTCACGCCGGCGGCGGCCGCGGCCATCGCCGGCACGACCGTGACCGCGGTCGCGCCGCTGCCGATCACCACCACCCGCTTGCCGGTGTGGTCCAGGTCGGCCGGCCAGTGCTGCGGGTGCACGACCGGGCCGGCGAAGTCCCGCTCGCCCGGGAACTCGGGCCGGAAGCCCTCGTCGTACCGGTAGTAGCCGGTGCAGGCGTAGAGGAACGCGCAGGTCAGCTGGGTGCTGCCGGCGTCGCTCTCGACGGTGACGGTCCACCGGGCCTCGGCGCTGGACCACTCCGCGGCGACCACCTTGTGGCCGTACCGGATCTTGGTGTCGAGGCCGCGCTCGCGCGCCGTGTCCTGCAGGTAGGCCCGGATCGAGGCGCCGTCGGCCAGCGTGCTGGTCCCGGTCCAGGGGCGGAAGGAGTAGCCCAGGGTGAGCATGTCCGAGTCGGACCGCACCCCCGGGAAGCGGAACAGGTCCCAGGTCCCGCCGAGGGACTGCCGGGCCTCCAGGATCGCGTACGTCCGGTCGGGGCAGCGGTCCTGCAGGTGCGCTGCCGCGCCGATGCCGGAGATGCCGGCTCCCACGATGAGTACGTCGACATGCTCTGCGGTCACGTACCCGACGGTAGCCTCGGACCCGTGCCTGGCGACATCACCATTGTGGAGGTCAGTCCGCGCGACGGCCTCCAGAACGAGTCCGTGATCCTGTCCACCGACGCGAAGGTCGCGCTGATCGAGCAGCTGGTCGGCGCGGGGGCGCGCCGGGTCGAGGCGGTGTCCTTCGCGCACCCCAAGCTGGTCCCGGCGATGGCCGACGCCGAGGCGGTGATGGAGCGGGTGCCGCGGCGGCCGGGCGTCTCCTACGCCGGGCTGGTGCTCAACCGGCGCGGGCTGGACCGGGCCCTGCGGACCGGGGTGGACGAGGTGAACGCGGTCGTCGCGGTCACCGACACGTTCTCGCAGAAGAACCAGAACATGACGACCGACGCGGCGATGGCCGACGCCCTGGCCGTGATCGCGGACGCGCGCGCGGCCGGGCTGTTCACCACGCTGACGCTGTCGGTGGTGTTCGGGTGCCCGTTCGAGGGCGAGGTCCCGGCCGCCCGCGTCCTGGCGCTGGCCGAGCAGGCGGCCGCGGCCGGGGTGGACGAGATCGCGCTGGGCGACACGATCGGGGTGGGCGTGCCGTCGCAGGTGCGCGACTTCACCGCGCGGCTCCGCCCGGCGATCGGCGCCGCCGCGCTGCGCTACCACTTCCACAACACCCGCAACACCGGCTTCGCCAACGCGTTCGCCGCCGTGCTGGACGGGGTCACCGTGCTCGACTCCAGCGCGGGCGGCATCGGCGGCTGCCCGTTCGCCCCCAAGGCCACCGGCAACATCGCCACCGACGACCTCGTCTACCTGCTGACCCGGATGGGCTACGACACGGGCATCGACCTCGACGCCCTGCTGCCGACCGCGGCCTACCTCTCCGACCAGCTCGGCCACCAGGTGCCGGCCCTGCTGCCGCGGGCCGGCGGGTTCCCGGCCGGCTGACCATGCCGCGTTCCGCCACGTCCGGGGCCGGGTTCCGGTCCGTACGGGTGTGACCTGGACGTCCAAAGGTGGACGATGGTCGGAGCGCACGTCACCATGACCGTTCCGGGTGACTGTCTTCCGGGTTACGGGCAGATAAGGAGGCACCCGGATGCGGATGCTGCTGATCGGGGCGCCCGGCGCCGGCAAGGGCACCCAGGCCCAGCTGATCGCCGAACGTTTCGGGATCACCCACATCTCCTCCGGGGACCTGCTCCGCAAGCACGTCGAGGACGGCACCACCATCGGCCGGGCCGCGAAGCACTACCTGTCCCGCGGCGACCTGGTGCCCGACGCCATCGTGATGGACATGCTGCGCAAGCCGGTGGTGGCCGCGAGCGAGTCCGGCGGCTACGTGCTGGACGGCTTCCCGCGCACCGTCGACCAGGCCAAGGCCGCGTACGAGACCGCGAGCTCGCTCGGCGTGGCCGTCGAGGTCGCCATCTTCCTGGAGGTGCAGCCGGCCGAGCTGACCCGGCGGCTGCTGGCCCGCGGCCGGGGCCAGGACGACCGGCCGGAGGTCATCGAGCACCGGCTGCGGGTCTTCGAGGAGAAGACCCGGCCGATGCTCGACTACTACGCCCAGCGCGCGGAGCTGATCACCGTCAACGGCGCCCGGCCGGTGCCGGAGGTGGCGTGGTCGATCACCGTCCAGCTGCAGCAGCTGCGCCGCCGCACCACGACCGGCTGACGCTCAGGCCGGCAGGTCGTCGGCCCCGGCCTTCGCGATCTCGGTGTCACTGGCGGCGCCGTCCGCCTCGCGCTCGAAGACGTCCTCCGCGGCCAGGTCCGACGACGTCTGGTCGGCGACCTCGCGCACCATCTCCTCGTCGCTGACGCCCTCGCCCGCGGGCTTGGTCTCACCCATGTTCGCTACCTCCTGGTGTGTGGTTCCTCTCTGTCGTGTCCGACCCCACCCGAGGCAAACCGTGCATGGAAACCCGCGTGCACGGGGAAGCACGTCACGTGACATTCGATCTCGAGGCAGTGGGACCGCGGATCGAGCAGTTCAGCGGCCCGGGCTACCGCGGCTGTCGTCTCTCCGGCGAGATTGACTTCACCTCGTCCGGCGCGGTCCAGTCGACCCTGTTGTCCATGATCCTGCCCGGCGGCGGCACCGTCGTGGCCGACCTGAGCCAGGTCACCTTCCTCGACTCCAGCGGGCTCGGTGTGCTCGTGCAGGCCCACCGCACCGCGACCGAGCGCGACAATCGGCTCGTGGTCGTCGCCTCCCCGCCGGTCCGCAAGCTGCTGCGGCTCACCGGCCTGGACACGGT
>DATINN010000637.1:0-11666 GCA_035474175.1 Mycobacteriales bacterium
GCGCGGCGGACGGCGGGCCGGCCGGCGGCGCCGCGGGCGGTCGAGCCGCCGGCGGTGGGCGAGGCCCAGCTGGCCGAGCTGGTCCGGTCCGTCCGGGCCGGGGACCGGGCGCTGCAGTCGTCCCGGACCGCCGTGTCGGCCGCGATCGACGTGCCCGGGGTGACGACCGCGGCGACGCTGGCGCTGCTGCGGGACGCGGCCGCGGCCAACCAGTCGGTGCTGCTGGGATACGTCAACGCGCAGGGGTCGGCGTCGCAGCGGATCGTGGAGCCGTCCTCGGTCAACGGCGGCTACCTGCACGGCTGGGACCACCAGCGGGACGAGATGCGCACCTTCGCGCTGCACCGCATCACCGGCGTCTCGATCCTCCCCGACTGACGCCCCGCGTGACCGCGGGGCGGCCCTCGCCGCGGGGTGCTCGAGGTCCGGCCCTGCACGAGCTGGCCGGCCTGCAGGCCGGCCAGCCGTTTGACCCCGGGCCAGGCCGAGGCCCGCTTCGACCTCCTGCACCGGATGCTCACCTCCCCGCAGTCGTCTTGAGCACCCGAGGCTTGATAGGCAAGCGGTGACTTGCCTATGGTGTGCGGGTGGACGCGGAGGCGGCGCTCTTCCGGGCGCTGTCCGACCGCACCCGGCGGTTGATCCTGGACGAGCTGGTGGAGCGGCGGCGCCAGACCTTGTTCGAGATCTGCTCCCGGCTGGCCGGCCGGCACGGCGTGACGTCGACCCGGCAGGCCGTCTCGCAGCACCTCGACGTGCTGGAGGCGGCCGGGCTGGTGCACAGCCGCCGGGAAGGCCGCTACCGCTTCTTCGAGCTGGACACCGGCCCGCTGCGGGTCATCGCCGACCGCTGGCCCGACCGGGCACCATCCGACCAGGAGGACCGATGAGGATCTGGGTGACGAGCGTGTTCGTCGACGACCAGGCGAAGGCGCTGGACTTCTACACCGGCACGCTCGGCTTCGCCAAGAAGGCCGACGTACCGCTGGGGGAGCACAGCTGGCTGACCGTCGTGGCGCCGGACGACCCGGACGGGGTGCAGCTGCTGCTGGAGCCGGACCAGCACCCGGCCGCGCAGGCGGTCAAGGCCGCGCTGGCCGCCGACGGCATCCCGTGGACGTCGTTCGCCGTCACCGACCTGACCGCCGAGTACGAGCGGCTGCGCGGCCGGGGCGTCGTCTTCACCCAGGAGCCGGCCGACATGGGCCCGGTGCGCACGGCCGTGCTCGACGACACCTGCGGCAACCTGATCCAGCTGACCCAGCTGGCCTGACCGCGCGCCACGCCGGCCCGGCAGCCCCGGCGGGTCCGGCGGGTCCGGCGGGTCCAGCGGGCGGGCGGGTCAGCGGGTGGCCAGGATGGCCATGAAGACGATCAGGACGAGCAGCGCGGCGACCACGGCCCCGGCCAGCCAGACCATCCGCTGCTCGACCGGGAACCGCGGCTGCTGCACGAAGTCCACGAACACGCACTCCGGGTCGACGTCCTCGCCGCGGACCCCGACCGGCACCCACCACTTCCGCGGCCGCACCCCGACCAGGTAGCGCGGCGACTTCACGTGCACCTCGAAGTCGTGGCGCTGCCCGGGGCGCAGCAGCTCCGGCGTGCGCGGGTCGGCCTTGTCGCGCAGCACGGCCCGGCGCACCGCCTTCAGCCGCGCGTCCCGGTTGCGCTCGTCGTCGCGGATCCAGTGCTCCTCGTTGACCCGCTGCGCGTCCATCCGCAGCGGCACGTTGCCCGCGTTCTGCACGCGAACCATGAGCTGCACGTTGGTCTCGGAGCCGGCCACGTCCGGCGTCGCCCGCAGCGGCTTGGCGTAGATGTCCGGCGCGGCCGCGACCATGATCCGGGCGCTGGTGGTGAACAGCAGCTCGCCCGACTTCTCGTCGATCACCAGCGCCTGCAGGTCGTACGCGTGGCCGCCCTCGGGCTGCATCTTCTTCGGCCGGACGGCGATGTCGCCGGTCCACTGCCGGCGCGCGGCCAGGTCCAGCCGGGGCTGGGTGCGCGGCCGGGTGTAGCGGGCCAAGGGCCCGGCCAGCTCGACCCGCACCAGCCGCGTCACCGTGTCGGCGTTGTCGAGCACGAGCTGCAGCTCGGCCGCCTCCTCCGGCTCGGCCCGCCGCACGTCCGGCGCGAACTGGGCCCGCACCAGCGAGTCGCGCGGCCACCCGGCCTCGTGCGGTGCGCTCATGCTGACAACCTCCCGGTCGCGGTGCCTGCGGTCATCGTCGCAGAAGCGCGCCGGAAGTGGGGGTCGCGGTGACAGGACCGGCCGCGGCGGGGGAGACTTCGGCCAGGGATCAACCAGAGGAGGTCGGCGATGGCCGAGGAGGAGTCGCGGGAGCGGCCCGTTCGCGCGGGTCACCTGCCGGTGAGCGAGTTCGCGGCCGAGCGGCCGGGCCCGCTCTCGCCGTTCGGCGAGGACGTGGAGTTCCCGCTGCCGCCGGACAAGGTGGACTACGTGCACCCCACGGCGGCGGACAAGCCGGCGATGGCCAGCGACCCCTACAGCTGGACCTGACCCCGTGCGGGGGTCGTACGCGAGCGGCACCTCGACGGTGCCGCTGCTCGGCGAGACCATCGGGGACAACCTGCGCCGCACCGTGGCCGCCTTCGGCGACCGGGAGGCCCTGGTGGACCGCGGCTCGGGCCGCCGCTTCACCTACACCGAGCTGTACGACGCGGTCGAGGGCCTCGCGGCCGGGCTGGTCGCGGCCGGGGTGGCCAAGGGCGACCGGGTCGGCATCTGGGCCCCGAACCGCTGGGAATGGGTCGTCCTGCAGTACGCGGCGGCCGACATGGGCGCGATCCTGGTCAACGTCAACCCGGCGTACCGGACCCACGAGCTGCAGTACGTGCTGAACCAGGCCGGGATCTCGGTGCTGGTGTCGGCGCCGGAGTTCAAGACCAGCGACTACCGCGCGATGGTGGCCGAGGTCCGCGGGCAGTGCCCGGGGCTGCGGTCGGTGGTCTTCCTCGGCGACCCGGAGTGGGACGCGCTGTCGACGGGCGACCGGTCGGTGCTGCCGGACATCCGGGCCGGGCTGTCCTTCGACGACCCGATCAACATCCAGTACACGTCCGGGACCACCGGGTTCCCGAAGGGTGCGACGCTCTCGCACCACAACATCCTCAACAACGGCTTCTTCGTCGGCGAGCTCTGCTCGTACACGCAGGAGGACCGGATCTGCATCCCGGTGCCCTTCTACCACTGCTTCGGCATGGTGATGGGCAACCTGGCGGCCACCTCGCACGGCGCCTGCATGGTCATCCCGGCGCCCGGCTTCGACCCCCGGGCGACGCTGGAGACGGTCGCGGCCGAGCGGTGCACCTCCCTGTACGGCGTGCCGACGATGTTCATCGCCGAGCTGGCCGACCCGTCCTTCGGCAGCCACGACCTGTCCTCGCTGCGGACCGGGATCATGGCCGGCTCACCCTGCCCGGTCGAGGTGATGAAGCGGGTCGTCGCCGACATGGGCATGACCGAGGTGACGATCTGCTACGGCATGACCGAGACCTCGCCGGTGTCGACCCAGACCCGGGCCACCGACGACCTGGAGCGCCGGGTGTCCACCGTCGGCCAGGTCCACCCGCACGTCGAGGTCAAGGTCGTCGACCCGGCGACCGGCCTGATCGTGGAGCGGGGGACGCCGGGCGAGCTGTGCACCCGGGCGTACTCGGTGATGCTCGGCTACTGGGACGAGCCGGAGAAGACCGCCGAGGTCCTGGACGCGGCCGGCTGGATGCACACCGGCGACCTGGCCGAGATGGACGACGCCGGCTACGTCAACATCGTCGGCCGGATCAAGGACATGGTCATCCGCGGCGGGGAAAACGTCTACCCGCGCGAGGTCGAGGAGTTCCTCTACACCCACCCGGACATCCTGGACGCGCAGGTGATCGGCGTCCCTGACGCCAAGTACGGCGAGGAGCTGATGGCCTGGGTCCGGATGCGCCCCGGCGCCACGCCGCTGACGGCTGACGCGCTGCGCGAGTTCTGCCTCGGGAAGCTGGCGCACTACAAGATCCCCCGCTACGTGCACATCGCCGACGAGTTCCCGATGACGGTCACCGGCAAGGTCCGCAAGGTCGAGATGCGGGCCGAGTCGGTCAGGCTCCTCGGCCTGGAGGAGATCGCCGCCCGCAAGCACGCCTAACCTGGTCTGGTGGACGTCCTCGATCGGCGGTTGGCGGAGCTGGGTTCGGTGCTGGTCGCGTTCTCGGGGGGTGCGGACTCGGCGTTCCTGCTGGCGCGGGCCGTGCACGTGCTCGGAGCGCCGGCCGTGGTGGCGGCGACGGCCGTGTCGGGGTCGCTGCCGGGGGCGGAGCTGACCGCGGCCGGGGACTTCGCGCGGGGGCTGGGCGTGCGCTGGGAGACGCCGCGGACCGACGAGATGGCCCGGGAGGGCTACCGGGCCAACGCCGGCGACCGGTGCTTCTTCTGCAAGGCCGAGCTGCTGGACGTGCTGCTGCCGCTGGCGGGCGAGCTGGGCCTGGCCCACGTGGCGACGGGGACGAACGCCGACGACGTGCGGGCCGGGTTCCGGCCCGGGATCCGGGCCGCGGCCGAGCGGGGTGCGGTCACGCCGCTGGCCGACGCCGGGCTGACCAAGGCCGAGGTGCGGGCGGCGTCGCGGGAGATGGGACTGCCGACCTGGGACAAGCCGGCCGCGGCCTGCCTGTCCAGCCGGATCGCGTACGGGCTGGAGGTCACGCCGGCCCGGCTGGCCCGGGTCGAGCGGGCCGAGGCGGCGCTGCGGGCGGCGCTGGCCGGGGCCGGGCTGGCCGTGCGGGACCTGCGGGTGCGCGACCTCGGCGAGGCCGGGGCCCGGGTCGAGGTGGACCGGGAGCTGACCGGCGCGGTCGCCGCCCGGCCCGACCTGCTCGCGGCCGTGACCGGCTTCGGGACGGTCACCGTGGACCCGCTCGGCTTCCGGTCCGGCTCGCTCAACGCCGTCCTGGACCAGCGCTACCGCTGACCGCCCCGGCGCGTCGTCGGCGCGTCGCTGCGTACCGTCACCGCCGGATCACCGGCAGCCAATTCAGGTGGGGGACGGTCCACCCGGACGACTAGCCTGGTACGCACCGGCGCCGGTCACGGCGCGACGACGAAGGATCGAGGGCACGTGCCGACCGGCAAGGTGAAGTGGTTCAGCGCCGACAAGGGCTTCGGCTTCCTGTCCCGGGACGACGGCGACGACGTGTTCGTGCACCGGGACGCCCTGCCCGCCGGCGTGACCGAGCTGAAGCCGGGCTCGCGGGTGGAGTTCGGCGTCGCGCAGGGGCGCCGCGGCGAGCAGGCGCTGTCCGTGCGCGTGCTCGACCCGATCCCGTCGCTGGCCAAGACCCAGCGCAAGCCGCCGGACGAGCTCGCGGTCATCGTCGAGGACGTGATCAAGCTGCTGGACGGGGTCTCCGACGCGCTGCACCGCGGGCGGCATCCGGACCGGGGCGCGTCCCGCAAGGTCGCGACCGTGCTCCGCGCCGTCGCCGACGACCTGGAGGCCTGACCCGGACGCGGAAGGGCCCCGGCCGGCACCCGGCCGGGGCCCTCGCCGCCGAAGGATCAGCCGCCGGCACCGCTGATGTAGGTCTGGGCCTTGTCCCACGCTGCGTTGCCGACCGCCTTGCCGAGGGTCCGGCCGATCAGGTCGCCGTCCTCGAAGTGGATGCCGCCGTACCGGCGGGACAGCCCGGCCTGGTTCGCGGCGTCGGAGAAGCTGCTGAACCGGAGCACCGTGTCCCTCGCCGGCACGAGACCGGGCTCGATCGTCGAGGTGCCGGCGTGCACCGTCGTCGTCAGCGTGACCTTGAACTTGTCGGTGCCGACGAACCGGGCGAAGACCTGGGCCGCGGCGGCCGAGAACGCGCTGTGCCCCGAGGTGTACTCGGCGAACGGCGGCGTCACCACCGACGCCTCCTGGTAGGCCCGCCACGCCGACCCGTCCTCGGTCACGGTGCCGGCCCCGGGACCGCCCCAGCCCTTGACGCTCTTCCCGGCGTACAGCCAGCGGATGTAGGAGATGGGCCGGACCGTGTCCTGGACGACCTTGGCGTTCCAGGTCGCGATGCTCGCGTCGAGCAGGGCGTTGCCGAGGGCGAAGAAGCCCTTCACGTTGCTGTCGAGATCGAGCGCCGCGGACCGGGAGGCGGCCTGCGCGAACATGGCCCAGTGGCCCGGGGGGAGCTCGGAGTTCGGTCCGTCGGCCCAGTAGTACGCGCTCGTCTTGGTCGCGTCGGTCAGCTTGGCCTGCAGGTCGACCAGCTGCTTGGCCTCGGCCGGCAGGTTCGCCCGGTTCATCGCCGGCGGGCCGAACTGGTCCGGCCGGCTGAGCGCGAACGGCGTCACCCGGTTCCACTGCGGGGTGGCGAAGGACTGCACCGTGCCCGCGCAGCTCGTCGCGCCGGCCGGCGGCGCCGGCACGCACAGCGGCTGCCACCGGTACGGGTCGCTCAGCTGGTTCCACGTGTTGACCGGGGTGTAGCCGGTGTAGTCGCCGTACGCCTTGCCGGCGACGCCGCCGGCGGTGTCGCCGCGCTGGTTGGACCCGTCGGTGTGCCGGAAGTCGAGCCCGGCCTGGGCCGTCACGTTGCCGATCCCGGCCGGGGTGGTGGTGTCGGTGCTGGCGTCCGCCGGGTCGTAGCCGAGCGTCGTCATGAAGGCGGTGAAGTCCGCGGCCCGGGCCGGGAACAGGTCCAGCAGCGCCCGGTAGGCGGCGTAGCTGATCGCCTTGGACTTGTACGCGGCCGTCCGCTCGTCCGCCGGCCGCCGCAGCGACCCGCCGAGGCGGGTACCGACCGCGGTGGCGTCATAAGGCGCCCAGGCGTCGTAGATGGCGGTGTGCACGACGGCCAGCGCGCGGGCGACCACGGTCGGCGCCGGCTTGGTCGCCCGTACCGCCGTCAGGGTCTCCTCGTCCCAGCGCAGCACGACGTCGTCGCTGGCCGAGGGGCCGAACTGGTCGAACGGCAGCATGCTGCCCTTGCCGATCGGCTTGCCCGGCTTCGGGGCCGGCGGCGGCGGCGCCTTCGCCGCGGAGGCACCGGCCTGAACCGCGGCCAGCCCCAGCAGCGACACCACCAACACGCCGACGATCGACCGGACTGCGTAGCGCTTCTTGATCACGTGCTGCCTTTCGCCGAAGACTCAGGACGCGGCCGCGCCGGAAGGGTGCGCGCGCGAGGGGTCGGCCCGGCCCCGCGGCTACTCGGCGCGGGCCGGGCCCGGATCAGGGGAGGTAGACCGGCAGTGCCACCGTGGCGGCGGCCTGGTCGTGGTGGACGGTCAGGGTGCCCTGGCCGCACGGGAAGCCCATGTGCGCGACCAGCAGGGCCGCGAAGGAGGCCGGGGCCGGCGCGTCGTCCGGTCGGGTGGCGGTGCCGGTGAACGGCTCCTGCCCGGCCGGTGCCCGGGTCGGCTTCAGCGCGACGTCCACCCGCTGGGCGTCCGGCGCGGCGACCACGTGCACGATGCCGGGCATCATCTCGCCCGGCAGCGGGCAGCGCAGCGCCCAGGCCGTCAGCCCGGAGCCCGCACCGGCCGGCAGGACGGAGTGGCAGACCGTCTTCCCGTCCAGGTCGACGACCGAGCCGATCCAGCGGCCGCCGCCGCGGCGCAGCTCGTACGCCCGGGAGGACACCATCCGCCGGTCGGTGTCCGACAGCCGCTGGGGCGCCAGCCGGGGCCCGAACGCGGCCACGGTGAGCAGGCCGCGGCCCGGCACCTGCTTGGCCAGCTTCTCGCCGTCGGCGAACCAGGCCGTCTCCGGCGTCGCGTTGAACGGCGCCGCCAGGCTGGACGTGCCGACCTCGACGTTCGCCCGTCCGGGCATCCCGCCGAGCATGTCGGCGCTCATGATGCCGCTGAACAGCACCCGCGGGCCGGTCACCGACCCGTCGGTCGGGTCGAAGCCGAGCAGCACGACCCGGCTGCAGGTCGGCGTGCCCGGCGGCGACGGCAGCACGCCGCTGATCCCGGAGTCGTCCACCGGCATCCGCTGCAGCGGCATCCCGTTCATCGGGTTGCTGGCCAGCAGCCCGTCGGCCAGCTGGCCCTCCGGGGACACCAGCACCCGGACCGGTCCGGACGGGCCCGACGGCGGCAGCAGCGACAGGACCTGGGTGCCCGCGTGCAGCGGCTCGGCGTGCTGCAGCGCCAGGGTGGTGGCGCCGGTGCCGCTGAGCTGGGCCAGGCGCGGGTGGTTGCCCCGGTCGAGTCCCTGCAGGACCGCGATCGTGCGGCCGTCGAGGGTGCCGGCCCAGAGCACGCCCACCCCGCTCGCCGGCGCCTCGGCCGCGGGGACCTTGGCCTTCCAGGCGGTCGTGGCCGCGGCGAGCAGGCCGTCGGTGGCGGAGAGCGAACCGCGGGCCGGCCAGTTGAGCAGGCCCCTGGGCACGTCCACGCTCGGCGCGATCTGGCGGGCGGCGCCGCGGGGCAGGACCTGCGGGCCGGCCGCCGCGGCCGCCGGCGCCGGGGCCGGGTCGTCCCGGCCGAGTCGTGGCACCAGGACGGCCGCCCCGATCAGCAGGAGGGTGACGACGGCAGCCACCACGACGGCCGGCTGCAGGGCCCGCTGCCGGGCCTCGACCACCCGGGGGGCCGGGGTCGGCGCCGGCGAGGCCAGCACCTCGGCCACCCGGCCCGGCGCCGGGTGGGTGTAGTCGGACCAGCCCCGGCCGGCGGCGCTCAGGGCGTCGGCGATCCGCGTCCACGGGGCCTCGACGCCGGGCAGCGCGGTGCGCAGGGTGAGCAGCGCCGCGTCGACGTCGGCGCGGACCGTGCGGGCCGAGGTGCCCAGCCGCTCGGCCGTCTGCTCCTCGGTCAGCCCCTCGTCGTAGCGCAGCACGATCGCGACCCGGCGGCGGGGGGAGAGCCGGCACAGCGCCTGCCAGACGGCCACGTCCGGATGCGGCGCCGCGGTGCCGGCCGGCTGGGTCCGGGGCCGGCCCGGGTCGGCGACGAAGGAGCGGACGAGCTCGGCCCGCGCATGCTCCAGCGCCTCGGCCGGACCGTGCCGGCGGCCGTGCAGCTGACCGGCGGCGGCGGCCCGCGCGGCGAGCTGCCGGGCCCGCTCGGGGTCGCCGGTGAGCAGGTAGCCCTGCCGGACCAGGTCCGGGTGTGGCTCCTGGTGCGGCGGTTCCACCCTCGTGTCATGCGTCAGCATGCGCTGTCCCTCTGCCGTACCCAGAAGCCCGGTTTGTCGAGCTCCGGACAGGCTAGGGCCTGCGGCGTCGTCCGGAAGCCTGCGCGCGGCGCAGCTTCACTGCTCCGTACGGCTGTGATTTCCGGGGTGCGCTCAGGCCGGTCTGGGCCGTTTGTCCGGGCGGCGGCGGAGGAGGGGCCGGCGGCGGCCGGCCAGCGTGAGCGCGAACGCGACCACCAGCAACCCCGCCGCCACCGCGAAGCCGAGCGTCCCGTTGGACGGCAGCGCGATGCCGAGCCCGCCGCCGAGCACCCAGGCCAGCTGCAGCAGCGTCTCCGACCGCGCGAACGCCGAGGCCCGCAGCTGGTCCGGCACCTCGCGCTGGATGATCGCGTCCAGGCAGAGCTTGCCCAGCGCGTTGGCGACGCCGGCCCCGGCCACCACCAGCAGCGCCGTGCCGAGCCCGAACGACAGCGCCGCCAGCACCGCGATCCCGGCCACCCCGCCGATCGCGCCCAGCAGCACCGGGTCGGGGTGCTTGAGCGGCATCCGGGCGCCCAGCGCGGTGCCGGCCACGGCGCCGCCGGAGGCCGCGGCGACCAGGCCGCCCAGCGCCAGCGCCGCCGCGGTGCCGGTCTCGGTCGACTGGATCCAGAAGGCCAGGAACAGGGTCAGGAAGCCGGACAGCGCGCGCAGCGAAGCCCCGGCCCGCAGCGCCGTCACCACGTGCGGCCCGAGCGACAGGCCGCCGGAGCGGGGGATCGGACCGGTGGCGGTCAGGCTGACCGGCTCCTCGCCGGCCGAGGAGTCGACCGCGGCCGGCAGCCGCAGCGACAGCACGGCCGCGCCGACGCAGCAGACGGCGGTGATCCGCAGCGCCAGCGGGTAGCTGTCGGAGACGTTGATGACGCCGGCCAGCGCGCCCGCGCCGACCGCGGCCGCACCCAGCCCGAACATCGACATCCGCGCGTTGGCCGAGACCAGCGACATCCCCGGCGGCAGCACCCGGGGCAGGCAGGCCCCGCGGAGCACCGCGTACGCCTTGGACAGCACGAGGGCGCCGAACGCGGCCGGGTAGAGCGCGAACCCGTTGTGGAACTGGGCCGCCATCACCCAGGCCAGCACGCCCCGCCCGAGCGCGGTCGCGGCCAGCGCCATCCGCCGCCCGCGCTGCAGCCGGTCCAGGGCCGGGCCGATGAACGGCGCCACCACCGCGAACGGGGCCATCGTGACCAGCAGGTAGAGCGCGACCTGGGTGCGCTGCTCGCTGCGGGCGGCGGAGAAGAAGATCGTGCCGGCCAGGCAGACCGCGATCATCGCGTCGGCCGTGTAGTGCGCGGCGTGGGTCCAGATCAGCCGGGACAGCCCGGACTCGTCGGCGCCGCCGGCCCGGCTGGCGTCGTTGATCCGCTTGGTGCCGGCGCCGATCAGGTAGCGGGTGCGGGCGGCGGCGACCCGGGTCACCGTCATCTTCTTCGGCACCCGCTGCCGCGGACCGCTCTCTCCCCCGTACGGAGGCGGCTCGGCGGTCACCCCCTCATCCTGCCGCACCGCCGCTTCCCGTCGCGGTGGATCGGGATGTGGTGTCCGGTTGGTCTTGGCGCACCGGAGTGGGGCACCATGGCACCCGTGCCGTCGACTGCCACCCGTCCCGATCTGACCTGTGCCGGTGCCGTCGACGTGGCCGCGGAGGCGGCCCGGGCCGAGGGCGCCGGCGGCGTGGGCGAGCACCTGGGCGTGCGGGCCGAGGGCGACCGGGTCGTGACCCACTTCTTCGCCGCCGACCTGCCCGGGTATGCGGGCTGGCGCTGGGCCGTCACCGTCGCCCGGGCGCCGCGGTCCCGGACGGTCACGGTGGACGAGGTCGTGCTGCTGCCCGGCGACGGCGCGCTGCTGCCGCCGGAGTGGGTGCCGTGGTCGGAGCGGCTGCGGCCGGGCGACCTCGGGGTCGGCGACCTGCTGCCGACGCCCGCCGACGACGACCGGCTGGTCCCGGCGTACCTGCTCTCCGACGACCCGGCCGTCGAGGCGGTCGCGTTCGAGCTCGGCCTGGGCCGGGTCCGGGTGATGTCGGCGCTGGGCCGGGACGACGCCGCCGACCGGTGGTATTCCGGCGAGGGCGGCCCGGACACGCCGATGGCCGCGCACGCGCCCGGCCGGTGCGGGACCTGCGGGTTCTACCTGCCGATCGAGGGCTCGCTGCGGGCGGTGTTCGGGGTGTGCGGCAACGCGCTGTCGCCCCGGGACGCGAGGGTGGTCTCGGCCGACGCCGGGTGCGGCGCGCACTCCGAGGCGGTCGTCGAGGCGCCGGCCGCGGTGCCGCCGCCGGCACCGGCGTTCGATGACGGCGTCGACATCGAGCGTGTCTGACCCCTCCGGCACTGGTCCTGTCGGCACCGGTCCGGTCGGGACTGGTCGGGTCGGTACTGGTCGGGTCGGGACTGGTCGGGTCGGGAGCGGTCGGGTCGGGAGCGGTCCGGTTGGGACCGGTCCGGTCGGGACCGGTCCGGTCGGGACGGA
>DATINN010000638.1:0-4886 GCA_035474175.1 Mycobacteriales bacterium
CGCTGAGCGCCGGGCGGCAGTGCCGCCGGGGCAGTGCCGCCGGGGCAGTGCCGCCGGGGCAGTGCCGCCGGGGCAGTGCCGCCGGGGGGCGGCGGTGCTCAGCGGTCGAGGCGGCGGTAGCGCCGGGTGCAGAGCACCCCGAACAGCAGCCCGATCCCGAGCGTCCAGGCCAGCGACTGCAGCACCAGCGACCCGGTGCCCGACCCGCCCAGCAGCAGCTCCCGCTGCTCCGCGGTGGCCGTGTCGCCGAGGATCAGCGACCGGGCCGCGTTGATCACGACGCTGACCGGCTGGTGGGTGGCGAACCCCTGCAGCCAGCTCGGCATCGTCGCCACCGGCACGAACGCCGACGACGCGAAGGTCAGCGGGAAGATGATCGGGAACGTGGCCGCGTTGACCGCCTCCGGGCTGCGCACGGTCAGCCCGATCAGCGCGTAACCCAGGCTGACCGCCAGCGCGAACAGCAGCAGGAGCAGCGCCGCCAGCAGCAGCCCGAGGAAGCTGGCCGGCCGGAACCCGACCGCGAAGCCGGTGGCGATGCGCACCACCAGCCCGAACGCGTTGATCACCGTGTCGGAGGCGACCCGCCCGCCGAAGACGGCGCTGCGGGCCATCGGCAGCGACCGCAGCCGCTTGACGAACCCCTTCTGCATGTCGTCGGCCAGCGCGAACCCGGTCGTGCCCGCGCTGAACAGCACGGTCTGCACGGCGATCCCGGGGATCAGGTAGTTGACGTAGTTGAGCCCCTGCAGGCCGCCGATCGCGCCGCCGAAGACGTACCGGAACAGCAGCACGAACATGATCGGCGAGACCAGGTTGAACACGATCTGCTCGGGCTGGCGCGTCAGCCGGCGCAGGTTGCGGCCGGCCATCGCGCCGGCGTCGCGCAGCGCCCAGCCCACCCCCGAGCCGGGCGCGGTGGTGGTCGGGGCCAGGGTGGTGGTCATCGCGGGTCCTCACCGTCGCGGCCGCGGTGGGCGGCCCGGTCCTCGGAGCTGGCGGGGTCGCCCTCGTGCTCGGCCGCGTGCCCGGTCAGGGCCAGGAACACGTCGTCCAGGCTGGGCTCGCGCAGCTGCAGGCCGCGGGCCGCGACGCCCTCCTTGTCCAGCCGCCGCACGACCTCGGCCAGCGTGCCGGTGCCGTCGCTGGCCGGCACCCGGACGATCTCGTCCTCGGCCGTGGCCGGGCCGCTGCCGGCCGTGGACAGCGGCTCGACCAGGCGGGCGGCCTCCTCCGCGTCGGCCAGCCGGACCTCGACCAGGGCGCCGCCGAGCCGGGCCTTGAGCTCGGCCGACGTGCCCTCGGCGATCACCTTGCCGTGGTCGACGACCGAGATCCGGTCGGCCAGCCGGTCGGCCTCCTCCAGGTATTGGGTGGTCAGCAGCAGCGTGGTGCCGTCGCGGACCAGATCCTCGATGACGCTCCAGAGCTCGATCCGGCTGCGCGGGTCGAGCCCGGTCGTCGGCTCGTCCAGGAACAGCACCGGCGGTCGGGCGACCAGCGCCGCGGCCAGGTCGAGCCGGCGCCGCATGCCGCCCGAGTAGGTCTTCGCGGTGCGGTCGCCCGCGTCGTCCAGCTCGAACCGCCGCAGCAGCTCCCGGGCCCGGGACCGGGCGTCGGCGGTGGCGAGGTGGTTGAGCCGGCCGACCAGGGTGAGGTTTTCCGCGCCGGTCAGGTTTTCGTCCACGGCCGCGTACTGCCCGGCCAGGCCGATCGAGCGGCGCACCGCCGCCGGGTCGCGCAGCACGTCGACGCCGGCGACCTCGGCCCGGCCCGAGTCGGGCAGCAGCAGGGTGGTCAGGATGTCGACGGTGGTGGTCTTGCCGGCGCCGTTGGGGCCGAGCAGGCCGAGGACGGTGCCCGGTTGCACCTGGAGGGACACGCCGTCCAGGGCCCGGACGTCCTTGCCGAACGTCTTGACCAGGTCCTCAGCGATGACGGCGGGACGATTCACGCCGATGATCGTACTGATCCCGCCATACTTGGCGAGTTCTTAGGCGGGTCCTCGGGCGGCGGGTCCTCGGGCGGCGGGCCCCTCAGGCGGCGGGCCCCTCAGGCGGCGGGCCCCTCAGGCGGCGCGGCCGAGGGCGGTGAAGACCGGCATGAAGAACGTGGGCCGGTCGGGGCAGTCGTCGAGCTCGGCCAGCGCCTGCTCCCAGCGGTCGAGGTCGGCCCCGGTGGCCACGCCGGACTCCAGCATCGCGTCCCGGGCGGCCCAGGCCGGCGGGCGCAGCCCGGGTGGCGCCGGGACGATCTGGTAGCGGCCGCGGAAGTCGAGGACCTCCAGGCCCGCGTCCCGGAGCCAGCCGCCCAGCCTCGGCCCGGTCCGCAGGTCGTTGCCGCGGGTGGCGTGGAAGGTCCGGTAGCGGTCGTCGAGCTCGGTGATCACCGGCACCTCGGGCACCGTCGCCGCGCCCGGCGCGTACGTGTCGACCAGGTAGAGGGTGCCACCGGGGCGCAGCAGGGAGACCAGGTGGGCGATGATCCCCGGCTCCCGGCCGCCGTTGTGGGCGAGCACGTGCCGGACCATCACCACGTCGAAGTGGCCGGCCGGCAGCCCGGTCCCGTCGGCCCGGCCCTCGACCACGCTCACCCCGGGCAGCCCCGACGTGTACGCCTGGGCCGCGCCGACCGCGGCCGGGTCGGCGTCCACCCCGCTGACCTGCCCGCCCGGCCCGACCTCGGCCGCCAGGACCGGCAGCAGCGCGCCCGGCCCGCAGCCGACGTCGGCGATGCGGGCGCCGGGGACGATGCCGGCCAGCCGCCACAGGTCGGCCTCGGCCGTGCGGGCCCGCTCGGCCATCAGCTGGTAGCGGGTGACCTCGCGCGGACCCAGCCGCAGCGCGTAGTCCGGCGCCGCCGCGCTCACCTCGGCCGTCATGGCGCGCCTCCCGATCGATCCGGTCCACCGACCGTACCGACGGGGTCCGGCCCGCACGTGCCCGAACGTGCGCTCCTGCGGGCACCCCTCGCCGGCGGCCGGCCGTTCCCTGCCAGCCCGCCCCCGCCCGGTCGTCCGGACTACGAGGCCCGTCCACCGCCGAGCCGATGGTGGCGGGCGGCCTTCGGCGGGTCGGGCCCGCCAGAACGTGCTTTTTACGGCAAATCGTCGAGGCTAGCGTCGGTTGCATGAGCGAAGTGACTGTGCGGGCCGCCGGTCGGGAGGACGTCGACGCGGTGGTGGAGTCGGTGGTCGGGCTGTTCCGGGAGGACGCCGGGCGCAACGACCCGACGGTCAACGTCCACTGGCCCGCGCTGGAGGGCGCGGAGAACTACGGCGCCCTGGTCGCTGACGGGGACTGCCTGCTGGCCGTGGCCCGCGACGACGACCGCGTCGTCGGGCACCTGGTCGGCAAGCTGGCGCAGCCGGACTCGTTCCGCCGGCAGCGGGTCGCGGTGCTGGAGAGCATGCGCGTGCACCCGGACGCCCGGGACGCCGGCGTGGGCACGCTGCTGGTCCGGCACTTCCTGGACTGGGCCCGGGACCGGGAGGCGGTCCAGGCCAGCGTCTCGGCGTACGCGGCCAACGAGGCGGCCCTGCGCTTCTACGCCCGGCAGGGCTTCGCCCCGATGACCATCACGCTGCGGGCGACCCTCTGAGGGCTACCGCTGGGACTGCAGCGCCAGCGGGGTGCAGGGCTCGGCCGGGGCGGCGGCGGCCCGGGCGGCGCGGGCCGCCAGCAGGCCGATGACCAGGCTGGCGGTCGCGGCCACCAGCACGAACCCGCCGTAGTAGAGGGACGTGTCGCGCAGGCCGATGCGGGTGATGAGCAGCCCGGCCACCAGCGCCGGGATGCTGAAGGCGAGGTAGCTCACCACGTACACGGCCGAGAGCAGGCCGGCCCGCTCGTGCGGCCGGACCAGCTGGGTCAGCGAGCGCAGCGCGCCCAGGAACCCGGCGCCGAACCCGCTGCCGGCGACCACGGACGCGATCACGAACAGCGTCAGCGAGGAGACGGCCAGCGCGGTCAGGAACACTGCCGTGCCGGCGACCAGCGTGACCGTGCCGTAGCGCTCGATCCGCCGCGGCGGCCAGCTGGTGACCACGATGCCGGTCACCGCGCCGGCGCCGGCGAAGATGCCGAGCACCAGCCCGACCACGGCCGAGTTGGACTGGCCGAACACCGAGCGCACCACCGACCCGCCGATCGACAGCACCAGCCCGCCCAGCGCCCAGGTCGCGACCATGTTGGGCACGGCGGCGGCGAAGGCCCGCCGGGCCGGCCCCGGTACGGCGATCCGCGGCCGCAGCGCCGCGACCGCGCCGGGCACCGGCCGCACCGTCTCCGGCTGCACCGCCGTGGCCAGGATCAGCGCCGCGTACGTCGCCAGCAGCACCACGAAGACCAGCCGGGTCGGGTGCGCGCCGTACTGGACGAGCAGGCCGGTGCCGAGCGCGCCGATGCCGAGCCCGATCCCGGGCGCGACGCTGTTGACCAGCGAGCCCAGCCGGGAGCCGTCGGCCGGCTGCAGGTCCAGCAGGTACGCCCCGAGCACGCCGACGGCCGCCCCGGTGGCCACGCCCTGCACGGTCCGGGCCACCAGCAGCCAGCCGCTGCCGTCCGCGACCAGGAAGGACACCATCGCCAGGGCCTGGATCAGCAGCGCCCCGGCCAGCACCGGCCGCCGCCCGACGAAGTCGGACAGCCGCCCGACGGTGAGCAGCGTGACCAGCAGGGCCAGGACGTACACGGCGAAGATCGTGGTCAGCTCGATCGGGCTGAAGCCGAACTCCTGCTGGTAGACCTGGTACAGCGGGCTGGGGGCGCTGGACGCGGCCAGCAGCGCGACCACCGTCGCCCCGACCAGCCAGAACGCGGCGGCGCGGGCCAGCGGGCGTGAGCTCGGTCGCAGGGTGGGCATGATGGGCTCCGTTCGACCGTTCC
>DATINN010000639.1:0-2194 GCA_035474175.1 Mycobacteriales bacterium
CCCCGCTGCTGAGCGTCAGCATCGTCAGCCCCGTGTACGAGGCCCCCGGCGTCGTGGCCATGACCAGCGCGTCGGTCGGCGCGGCGGCCGGGTTCCACGCGGTGATCGACCCGCCCAGCCCGGCGAAGATGAACCGGGCCGGCCCGCTGCCGAGCGCGCTGCTGACCACGAACCCGGTGGTCGTGTTCGAGACCTGGCCGGACGGCGGCCCGGCCGGGATGTTCACCACCAGCGGCACGATCGCGTTGGGCGTTGCCGGCGGCGCCCCGGAGATCAGCGTCGCGGTGCTGGTGCCGGCGTTGGAGATCCAGATCGGGCTGGTCGGCAGGAAGGACAACCCCCACGGGTTGACCAGGTGCGGGTCGGTCAGCGGCGCCAGCCCCGGGATGTCCGAGACGACGTTGGACTGCACCACCCGGGTCTCGTGGCCCTTGCCGCCGTGACCGGCCGGGCCCGGTGACGCCCAGGCCCCTTGGGCCGATCCCACCAGCCCCATCGCGGTGAGCGCGGCCAGCGCCGCGGCCGTTCGTCGTACGTGCACGATGCCTCCCCTAGGCAGTGGCGGGACGTCTTCTTCGTCCGCACCCCCAGGGGGATACGGCGGCCGGTGACCGCTCGTTCACCGCGACCGTCTCGTTCTGCGACAGCCGTGCCGCCGTGGCGCTTCTAGCGTCGGGGGACCCGCCCCGACGAGGAGGCCCCATGAAGGCGCTGGTCTATCACGGTCCCGGTCGCAAGAGCTGGGAGGACGTCCCCGACGCCGCCGTCGAGGACCCGACCGACGTCGTGGTCCGGGTCGACACGACGACGATCTGCGGCACCGACCTGCACATCCTCAAGGGCGACGTGGCCGCGGTGACCGACGGCCGGGTGCTCGGGCACGAGGCCGTCGGCACGGTGACCGCGGTCGGCGCCGCCGTGACCGGATTCGCCGCGGGTGACCGGGTGCTGGTGCCGGCGATCACCCGCTGCGGCCGCTGCTCCTACTGCGTGCGCGGCATGCCGTCGCACTGCCAGACCGTCGGCGGCATCGGCTGGATCTTCGGCCACCTCATCGACGGCACGCAGGCCGAGTCGGTCCGCGTCCCGTACGCCGACACCTCTCTCTACAAGGTGCCCGCCGAGGTCACCGACGAGCAGGCGATCTTCCTGGCCGACTCGCTGCCCACCGGCTACGAGGTCGGCGTGCTGGCCGGCCAGGTCCGGCCCGGGCACACCGTCGCCGTCGTCGGCGCCGGCGCGGTCGGCCTGTCCGCGATCCTGACCACCGGCCTGTGGGGCGCGTCGAAGGTGATCGCGGTCGACTCCAACAAGTTCCGGCTGGACAAGGCGCGCGAGTTCGGCGCGACCGACACCGTGGAGGCCGGCGAGACGGCGATCGCCGACGTCAAGGCGATGACCGACGGGCTCGGCGTCGACGTGGCCATCGAGGCCGTCGGCTACCCGGAGACGCTGCGGACCGCGGCCGCGCTGGTCCGGCCGGGCGGCACGATCGCCAACATCGGCGTGCACGGCGTCCCGGTGGAGCTGCCCATGCACGAGCTCTGGATCCAGAACGTCACCCTCACCATGGGCCTGGTCGACACGGTCTCCATCCCCACCCTGCTCACGATGGTGGCCGGCGGCCGGATCCCGGCCGAGAAGATGGGCACCCACCGCTTCACCTTCGACCGGATCGACGAGGCGTACGAGGTCTTCGGGGACGCGGCCGCCAACTCGGCGCTGAAGGTGGTCATCACGCCGGCCTGACCCCGGCCCGACCACCGCGGGGCGGCCGCCCGGGGATGCACCCCCGGGCGGCCGCCCTCCTCCGGGTGAGCCGCTGACCCGGGAATAGGCTCCCGGCATGGGATTGATCGAGGAGCTGGCGATCCGCCTGGACCGGGTCGAGGCCGAGCTCGCGCTGCACCGGCTGGCCAACGACTACTGCATCGGCGCCGACCACCGGGACCTCGCCCGCTGGCAGCGGGTGTGGGCCGCGGACGCGGTCTGGCAGACCAGCCCGGACCGGTCCTACCGGGGGACCGCCGAGATCAACGCGGCCGTCACCGGGCAGTGGCAGTCCTTCCCGATCATGCAGCACTCCACGGTCAACCACGTCGTGGACGTCGCCGGCGACACCGCCACCGGCCACTGCGACGTCATCGTGCAGATCCAGCTCGGGGACGGGCGCTGGCTCGTGGGCGGCGGCGCG
>DATINN010000640.1:0-4259 GCA_035474175.1 Mycobacteriales bacterium
GGCACGGGCCGCTGGTCGAGCGGGAGGCCGGGGTCCGTCATCCCGGGAGGCGGGGCGCCGCGTCGAGGGCGGCGCGGGCCCGGGCGAGCGTCTCGTCCAGGCCGGCGGCGGAGCTGAACCCGGCCGCGAAGCGATGCCCCCCGCCGCCGAGCGCCACCGCCGCCGCGCTCACGTCGATGCGGCCCTTGGACCGCATCGACACCGTCCAGCCGCCGCCCGCGGCCTCCTTGGCGACCAGCGCGACCTCGGCCTCGGCCGCGGTCCGGACCAGGTCGATCACGCTCTCGGCCTGGTCGGGCCCGAGCCCGGCCGCGGCCAGCTCGGCCAGCCGGGTGTCGGTCCAGACCAGGCCCAGCCCACCGGCCGCGGCCGGCTCCAGCCGGGCCCGGGCCAGCGCGGCGCCGACCATGCCCAGCCAGCCGGCCGGGTGGGTGTCCAGCAGCCGCCGGGTGATCAGGTCGTGCCGGATGCCGGTGCGCAGCAGCCGGGCCGCCAGCTCGTGCGTCGCCGGCGTGGTCGAGGCGAACCGGAACGAGCCGGTGTCGGTGACCAGTCCGGCGTAGAGACAGGCCGCGATGTCGGCGTCCGGCTCCACGCCGAGCCGGCGGACCAGCTCCTCGACCAGCACCGCGGTGGCCGCCGCGGCCGGGTCGACCAGGTGCAGCGTGCCGAAGGCGGTGTTGGAGGCGTGGTGGTCCACGACCAGCACCTCGGCCGCGGTGTCGACCAGCGGGGCCAGCGAGCCCAGCCGGTCGGCGCTGCCGGTGTCCAGCGTGACCAGCAGCGCGGGCGCGGCCGGCACCGACTCCGGCGGCACCAGCAGCTCCGTCCCGGGCAGCCCGGCCAGCGAGTCGGCCAGCTGGAACGGCGCGCTGAACGACGGCAGCACCCGCACGCCCCGCCGCAGCAGCGCCTGCGCCAGGGCCAGCATGCTGCCGACGGCGTCGGCGTCCGGGCTGACGTGGCAGGCCAGCACGACCTCGCTGCGGTCGGCCGTGAGCACGGCCACGGCCTTGTCCCACTCCGCCTCGGGGATCGGCGGCCCGTCCCGCCGGTCGGCCAGCAGCGTCGGTGGCGTCGACCCGGTCACGAGTCGGAAGACTGCCCGGCCCGGGGGCCGCCGTCCACCTCGCTCACCCCTTCGGCGGACTCGTCCTCGTCGTCGGGCTCGTCGCTGTGCCGGTACGGGTCGGGGTCGCCGGCGTAGGTGGCGCCCTGCCGGACCCGCTCCAGCCCGGCGTCCGCGTCCCGGGCGACCGCGAGCAGCTCGTTGATCCGGTCGGCCTGCTCCGGCACCGCGTCCGGGATGAACGCCAGCGTCGGGGTGAACTTGATCCCGGTCTGCCGGCCGACCTCGGTCCGCAGCACGCCGCGGGCGCTCTCCAGCGCCATGGCCGAGGACTGACGCTCGTCGTCCGTCCCGTACACGGTGTAGTAGAGCGTCGCGTCCCGCAGGTCAGGGGTGAGGCGGGCGTCGGTGATGGTCACCATGCCCAGCCTCGGGTCCTTCACCTGGTTTTCCAGGGTCGCTGCCACGATCTCGCGGATTCGCACCGCGAGCCGCCGCGCCCGCGCCGGGTCGGCCACCGGGATCCCCTCGTCCTGTCGTGGGTGCCGGGACGCCTACTCGTCGTCGGTGTCCCGGAACAACTGTCTCCGTACGGCCAGCAGCTGAACCTCCGGCCGCTCCGCGATGAGCCGCTCGCACGCGTCGAGCAGCTCGGTCACGTGGCCGGCGTCGGCCGCGACGGCGGCGACGCCGACCTGCGTCCTGCGATGCAGGTCGGCGTCGCCCACTTCCGCCGCGGCCACCCCGTACTTCCGGCGCAGCTCGGCCACGACCGGACGTACCACCGAGCGCTTCTCCTTCAGCGACCGGACGTCACCGAGGAGAAGGTCGGCCACCAGCGACCCGGTGAACAACTACCGGCGCGGCTTCTCGCGCAGCTCGAACGTCTCGATCACGTCATCGACCTTGATGTCGTTGAACGAGCCGAGCCCGATGCCGCACTCGAAGCCCTCGCGGACCTCGGTCGCGTCCTCCTTGAACCGCTTGAGCGACTGCACGGTGAGGTTGTCCGCCACCACCGCGCCGTCCCGCACCAGGCGGGCCTTGGAGTTGCGCCGGATCTCGCCCGACCGCACCAGGCAGCCGGCCACGTTGCCGATCCGCGGCACCCGGAAGACCTCGCGGACCTCCGCCGTGCCGAGCTGCGCCTCCTCGAACTCGGGCTTGAGCATGCCCTTGAGCGCGGCCTCGATCTCCTCGATGGCCTGGTAGATGACGGTGTAATACCGCACCTCCACGCCCTCGCGGTCCGCGGCCTCCCGCGCCCGGCCGACCGGCCGGACGTTGAAGCCGATGATGATCGCGTCCGAGGCCGTCGCCAGGTTGACGTCGTCCTCGGTGATGCCGCCGACGCCGCGGTGGATGACCCGCAGGGCCACCTCCTCGCCCTCGCCGACCTCGATCTTCATCAGCGCGTCCTCGAGCGCCTCGACCGAGCCCGAACCGTCGCCCTTGAGGATCAGGTTGAGCTGCTCGACCTGGCCCTCCTTGAGCACCCGGTCCAGGTCGTCGAGCGAGATGCGCCGCCGCGACTTGGCCAGCTGCGCGTTGCGCTCCCGGGCCTGCCGCCGCTCGGCGATCTGCCGGGCGACCCGGTCCTCGTCGACGACCAGGAAGTTGTCGCCGGCGCCGGGCACCGAGGTGAAGCCGAGCACCTGCACCGGGCGGGCCGGGCCCGCCTCCTGCATCGGCCGGCCGTTCTCGTCGAGCATCGCCCGGACCCGGCCGAAGCCGTCGCCGGAGACGATCGAGTCGCCCACGTGCAGCGTGCCCCGCTGCACCAGCACGGTCGCCACCGGGCCGCGGCCGCGGTCGAGGTGCGCCTCGATGGTCACACCCTGCGCGTCCTGGTCCGGGTTGGCCCGCAGGTCGAGCGAGGCGTCCGCGGTGAGCAGGACCGACTCGAGCAGCTCGTCGATGCCGATCCGCTGCCGGGCCGACACGTCGACGAACAGGGTCTCGCCGCCGTATTCCTCCGCCACCAGGCCGTATTCGGTGAGCTGCTGGCGGATCTTGGCGGGGTTGGCCCCCTCCTTGTCGATCTTGTTGACCGCGACGACGATCGGCACCGCGGCGGCCTGGGCGTGGTTGAGCGCCTCGACCGTCTGCGGCATCACGCCGTCGTCGGCCGCCACGACCAGGATCACGATGTCCGTCACGTTGGCACCGCGGGCCCGCATGGCGGTGAACGCCTCGTGACCCGGGGTGTCGATGAACGTGATCGGGCGCTCGGTGATCTCGCCGTCCTCGTCCTCCATGCGGGCCAGCACCTGGTAGGCACCGATCGCCTGGGTGATGCCGCCGGCCTCGGACTCCATCACGCTGGTCTTGCGGATGGCGTCCAGCAGGCGGGTCTTGCCGTGGTCGACGTGACCCATGACGGTCACCACCGGCGGCCGGGAGACCAGGTCGCCGTCGCCGCCCTCGTTCTCACCGAAGGTGAGGTCGAAGTCGTCGAGCAGCTCGCGGTCCTCGTCCTCCGGGCTGATGACCTGGATGGTGTAGCCGAGCTCCGCGCCGAGCAGCTGCAGCGTCTCGTCGTTGACCGACTGGGTCGCGGTGACCATCTCGCCGAGGTGGAACATCACCGTGACCAGGGACGCCGGGTTGGCGTTGATCCGGTCGGCGAAGTCCGACAGCGAGGCGCCGCGGGGCAACCGCAGGATGTCCCCGTTGCCACGGGGGACCTGCACGCCGCCCAGCGACGGCGCCGACATGTTGTCGAACTCCTGACGCCGCTGCTTCTTGCTCTTGCGGCCGCGGACCGGACCCCGGCCGCCACCGCGGCCGAACGCACCGGCCGTGCCGCCGCCGCGACCGCGGCCGCCGCCACCGGGACGGCCACCCGGGCCGCCACGGAAGCCGCCACCGGGCGCGCCGCCGCCACCACCGGGACCGCCACGGAAGCCGCCACCGGCGCCACCGCCCGGACCACCCGGACGACCGGCACCGCCGCCGCCACCACCGGGACCGCCGCGGAAGCCGCCACCGGCACCGCCGCCGCCACCGGGACGACCGCCCGGACCACCGGGACGACCACCGGGGCCGCCCGGACGGGCACCGGGCCCGCCGGAGGGACGGCCCGGCATCATGCCCGGGTTGGGACGCGGACCGCCCGGGCCGGGACCCGGCCGGGGGCCGGGACGCGGACCACCGGGACCGGGGGCACCGGGACGGGCCGAGGGACCGG
>DATINN010000641.1:0-2157 GCA_035474175.1 Mycobacteriales bacterium
GCCCCCCCGGGCGGGGACGAAGGCCCTGACCCGTTCGCTGTGGACGAGGTGCCGCCGCTGGCGACTCCCGCGGCCCCGGTGTACGACTCGACCGAGCTGCTCGAGCCGACCCCGGCGTACGACTCGCTGGCCCAGGAGACCGACTTCGCACCGGCCCCGGCGCTGACCCCGGAGACGGACTACGCGCTGGCGCCCAACCCGGGCGAGGCCGGGCCGCTGGCCCAGGTGAAGGCGTTCGCGGCCGACAAGCCGGCCGTCTTCCTCGGTCTGGCCCTGGCCGCCGGCTGGCTGGTCGGCAAGATCTTCTCGTCCTCTGACGATGACGACTGACCGAGAGCTGAGGTGACGGACGTGGTGCAAGCTGGAGAGCCGGAGGCGAAGGCGAGGGCGGCGGTGTCGTCACCCGGACAGCTCGCCTCCGAGGTCGCCAAGGACATGTCGACCCTGGTGCGCCAGGAGGTCGCGCTGGCGAAGGTCGAGCTGCAGCAGGAGGCGAAGACGGCCGGCACGGCGGTCGGCGCCTTCGGCGGCGCCGGGTTCGCCGGTTACTTCGTGCTGTTCTTCCTGTCCCTGGCCGGGATGTACGGCCTGGACTCGGTCATGCCGACCGGCTGGGCCGCGCTGATCGTCGCGGGCGTGTGGCTGGTGATCGCGGCCGTGCTGGCCGTCATCGGCCGCAGCAAGCTGAAGAACTTCAGCCCGAAGCCTGAGCGCACCATCGAGACCGTGAAGGAGGACGTCCAGTGGGCGAAGACCCGGAACAGCTAGAGCGCGAGATCGAGGCGACCCGCGCGAAGCTCGGCGCGGACATCGACGCCCTCGAGGAGAAGATCAATCCCAAGAAGGTCGCGCACCGCCAGGTCGAGACGGCCAAGGAGAAGGCGGCCGAGCTCAAGGACAAGGTCGTGAGCGCGGCCGGCGAGGCCAAGGAGAAGGTCGCGGCCAAGGCGGCCGACGCCAAGGAGACCGTCGCGGCGAAGACGGCCGACGCCAAGGACACCGTCGCGGCCAAGGCCGGTGATGCCAAGGACACGGTGACGCCGTCGTCCGGGGGCACTTCCGCCGACGGGCCGGGGCTGGGCCAGAAGGTGGCCGGGCTGGCCGGCGCGGTGAAGGAGAAGGCCGCGCCGCTGGTCGAGAAGGCCGCTCCGGTGGCCAGCTCGGTCAAGGAGAAGGCCGCCGTACGGTCCGGGCTCGATCCCCGCACGGCCGACACCCGGCAGGTCGCGGCCGCGACCGCGGGCGGGGCGTGGGCGACGCTGCAGGACCAGACCCGGCGCAACCCGGTGCTGGTCGGCGCGGCCGCGTTCGTGCTCGGCGTGGTGCTCGGCCGCTAGCACGCAGCTCTGTCAGGACGCCCCGGGACCCGTCCCGGGGCGTCCTGCTGTCCGCATCCCCAGGGCGGTGTCAGCGGAGGGCGGCGCGGATGAGGGGGACCTGGAGCGGGAGGCGGGCCCAGGCCACGGCGGCGTAGGCGAGCCGCTTCGCGGTCGGCTTCCGGCGGGCCGCCGCGGTCGCGTCCACGACCATCTGCACGTGCGCCGGCAGCACGCCGACCAGGAACGCGGCGCCGGCAGGCCCGGCCCAGCGGCGGCCGCCGACCAGCCCGGCGGCCAGCACCAGCTCGGCCACCCCGCTGGCGTACACGATCGCGGTCGGGTTGGGCAGCTGCGGCGGGATCATGCCCTCGAACGTGCGCGGCCGGACGAGATGCAGTGCCCCGCTGCCGGCGAAGGCCGCGGCGATCGCCCGGTGGTCCACGGCCGCATCGTACGGCGGCGGAACGAGGGACCGGCCCGGCCCGTCTCGTACAGGGGCGTCGGGGCACACTGGGCGGACCCGGCGGGAGGGGCAGTGGTGACCGGCATCGGCGAGCGGGACGGCGCGCCCCGGCTCGGGGCGGTCGCGCCGCTGGAACCGGGCGACCCGGCCCGGGTCGGGCGGTACGTGCTGTCCGGGCGGCTCGGCGCCGGCGGGATGGGGACGGTCTACCTGGCCCGCGCCGACGGCGGTGGCCCGCTGGTCGCGGTCAAGGTCGTGCACCCGGAGCTGGCCGGCGACCCGGAGTTCCGGGCCCGGTTCGCGGACGAGGTGGCGGCGGCGCGGCGGGTCGCGCCATTCTGCACGGCCCGGGTCGTGGACGCGGATCCCTCGGCG
>DATINN010000642.1:0-9353 GCA_035474175.1 Mycobacteriales bacterium
CTGCACGGCGCCGAGCTTCTCGCCCAGCTCGCGCTCGCCGCTGTAGCGCTCGTCACCGAGCCAGGTGTCCTCCGGACCCCAGAAGACCTCCTCCGGCTCCCACACGTCCGGGCGGCCGAAGCCGAAGCCGAAGGTCTTGAAGCCCATCGACTCCAGCGCGCAGTTGCCGGCGAAGACCAGCAGGTCGGCCCAGGAGATGCTCTGGCCGTACTTCTGCTTGACCGGCCACAGCAGCCGCCGGGCCTTGTCCAGGTTGGCGTTGTCGGGCCAGCTGTTCAGCGGGGCGAAGCGCTGCTGCCCGGTGCCGCCGCCACCGCGCCCGTCCGCGATCCGGTACGTCCCCGCGGAGTGCCAGCTCATCCGGATGAACAGCGGGCCGTAGTGCCCGTAGTCGGCCGGCCACCACGGCTGCGAGGTCGTCATGACCTCGTTGACGTCCCGCTTCAGCGCCTCGACGTCGAGCTTCTTGAACTGCTCGGCGTAGTCGAAGTCCGGGCCCACCGGGCTGGACTTGGTCGAGTGCGCGTGCAGCACCGACAGGTCGAGCTGGTCGGGCCACCAGTCCTGGTTGGTCCGGGGCCGGTGCGCGGCCGGGGTCGGGCTCGGGATTGCCGGGTTCTCGCTCTCGGACACTCAGTCCCTCTCCTGTCGTACGGAATGACCTTGCTGGCAGTCGGGGCAGGTGCCCCAATAGATGACCTCGGCCTCGCCGATGGTGAAACCGGCGTCGTCCGATGCGGTCAGGCAGGGCGCCACCCCCACGGCACACTCGACGTCGGCGATGGACCCGCAGGTCCGGCAGACGACGTGGTGGTGGTTGTCGTGGGTCTGCGGCTCGTAGCGGGCGACCGAGCCCATCGGCTGCAGCCGGCGCAGCAGGCCGGCGTCGGTCAGCGCGCGGAGCACGTCGTACACGGCCTGGTGCGAGACCTCGCCCAGCTCCGCGCGGGCGAGCCGGAGGATCGCGTCGGTGTCGGCGTGCGGGTGCGCGTGCACGGCGGCCAGCACGGCCAGCCGCGGCCGCGTCACCCGCAGCGCGGCCCCGCGCAGCAACCCCTCGAACTCCACCGCCGGAGTCTCCCGCACAATCTGGAATCATTCAAGAAACCGGGGGCCACGTCACGATTGGCCGTCGGTTGGGTGGCGGTTCGGGAGACGATCGGCGGGATCGTGCGGGGCCGTCCTACCGTCGCGGCGTGGAGTTCCGGGTGCTCGGGCCGCTGGAGGTCCTCGACGCCGGCCGTCCGGTCCGGCTGGGCGGCCCGCGGGCGGAGAAGGTGCTGGCGACGCTGCTGCTCGCCGGTGGCGCGGTGATCGGCCCGGACGGGCTGACCGACGCGCTCTGGGACGGGGAGCCGCCGCCGACCGCCACCCACCAGGTGCACAAGGCGATCGCCGGGCTGCGGGCCCGGCTGCCCGGGCACATCGACACCGTCGGCACCGGCTACCGGATCCGCGCCGACGACCTCGACCTGGCCCGGTTCACCGACCTGGTCGCGGCCGGGGCGCTGACCCAGGCCCTCGACCTGTGGCGCGGTCCGGCCCTGGCCGGGATCGACGGCCGGACCCTGCGGGCGGCGGCGGCCCGGCTGGACGACCGGCGGCTGGCCGCGGTCGAGGCGTCGGTCGAGCTGCGGCTGGCCGCCGGGGACGCGGGCGCCGGCCTGGCCGCCGAGCTGGCCGGGCTGATCGCGGCCCACCCGCTGCGGGAGACGCTGCGCCGGCAGCTGATGGTCGCGCTCTACCGCTGCGGGCGGCAGGCCGACGCCCTGGCCGTGTACGCCGAGACCCGCGCGCTGCTGGCCCGCGAGCTCGGTGTCGACCCCGGGCCGGACCTGGTCCGGGTGCACCAGCAGGTGCTGCGGGCTGATCCCGCGCTCGACCGGCCCGGGGCGGCGCCGTGCACGCTGCCCTACGACCTGCCGGACTTCGCCGGGCGCACCGCCGACCTCACCCGGCTGCTGGAGCCGGCGCCCGGCGGCGCCGTGGTGATCAGCGCCATCGACGGCATGGCCGGCATCGGCAAGACCGCGCTGGCCGTGCACGCGGCCCACCGGCTGGCACCGTCCTATCCGGACGGTCAGCTGTTCTGCGACCTGCACGCGCACACGGCCGGCGCGGCGCCGCTGACGCCGGCCGCGGCGCTGGAGCGGCTGCTGCGGATGCTCGGGGTGCCGCCCGAGGCGATCCCGGAGGACCTCGACGGGCGGGCGGCCCGCTGGCGGGCGGAGCTGGCCGGCCGGCGGGTGCTGGTCGTGCTGGACAACGCCGCCGGCGCGGCCCAGGTCCGGCCGCTGCTGCCGGGCTCGCCGCGGTCGCTGGTGCTGGTCACCAGCCGGCGCCGGCTCGGCGTGCTGGAGGGCGCGACCGTGCTGTCGCTGGACGTGCTGCCGCCGGCCGAGGCGGTGGCGCTGTTCGCCGCCGTGGCCGGGGTGTCCGATCCGGCCGCGGCGGAGGTCGTCGAGTTGTGCGGCTTCCTCCCGCTGGCCATCCGGATCGCCGCCACCCGGCTCGCGCACCGTCCGGAGTGGACGGTCGCGACGCTGGCCGGCCGGCTGCGGTCGGCCCGGCTGGCCGAGCTGACCCTGGCCGACCGCGGCGTCGGGCCGGCGTTCGCCCTGTCGTACGGGCAGCTGGCGCCGGCCGAGCGGCGGCTGTTCCGGCTGCTGGGGCTGCATCCCGGCACCGACTTCGACGCCTGGTCGGCGGCCGCGCTGGCCGGCACCACCCCGGCCCGGGCCGAGGCGTTGCTGGAGTCGCTGGTCGACGCCCACCTGCTCCGGCCGTACGGGGCGAACCGCTACACCTTCCACGACCTGCTGCGCTCGTACGCGCGGGAGGTCGCGCCGAAGGACGGCGGCCGGCGGCTGCACGACTACTTCCTGGCCGCCGCGACCGCCGCGACCGACCTGGTGAGCCCGGGGACGCGCCGGTTCACGCCCGCCGCGGCGCCCCCGCGGCACCTGCCGGCACTGTCCGATGTGGACGATGCGCTGGCCTGGCTGGCGGCCGAGCACCACACGCTGGTCGCGATCGCCCTGGGCGCCGACGACTGGCAGCTGGCCTGCGTGCTGCGGACGTACTTCGAGCACCGCGGCCACTTCGCCGACTGGCGGGCGACCTCCGAGCACGCGCTCGCCCACGCCGACCCGCTCGGCACCGTGCTGCTGCGCTTCGGCCTGGGGTCCCTGGCGATGTGGACCGACCGGCTGGCCGAGGGGATGGAGCACTTCCGGCTGGCCCTGGCCGGCGCCGACCCCGACATCGAGGCGGCCGCGCTGACCAGCCTGGGCATGCTGGCCCACCTGGACGGCCGGGACGCCGAGGCGGCCGGCTACCTGCGGCGGGCGCTGACCCACGAGGGCCGCACGGCCGCGCTGGCCCGCAACAACCTGGGCCTGGCCGAGGCCCGGCTCGGGCGGGGAGCCACCGCCCTGTCCCTGCACCGGGAGGCGCTGGCCACCGCCGACAGCGCGGCCGCCACCCGGGCGATCCTGCTCGGGCTGGGGGAGACCTCGCTGCGGCTGGGCCTGCCGGCCGAGCGGCCGTTCCGGGAGGCGCTGGCCCTGGCCCGGGCCGGCCGCTTCCGCATGCAGGAGGCGCTCGCGCTCGACGGGCTGGCCCACGCGACCGGCGACCCGGCCTGGTGGCGCCCGGCGCTGACGATCCTGACCGAGCTCGGGGTGGAGCGGGCCGGGCTGGTCCGGCGGCACCTGGCCGACCCGGCCGGGCGCTGGTGCGACCTGTGCCAGGCGCCGTCCACAGTGGACGACGCCCGGCCGGCGGTGCTGCTCAGGCGGTGACCACGTGCACGTTGTCCGAGGCCACGGTCCACTTCCCGTGCTCGCGGACCAGGTACATGGTGAAGACGAACTTCGCGTCGATGTCCCGCTCCGGGAAGATGAAGTGCGCGCTGGCGACCGCGAGGCCCGAGGTGCAGCCGTGCACGGTCTCCGACTCGATCTCGTACGTCCAGGTCCAGCCCGGGACGGCGAAGTTCTTCCGGGCCGTGGCCATGATCGCGTCCCGCCCGTACGTGGCGACGCCGTCCTGCCAGAAGATCATCCGCGGGTTGAGGATGGCCTCGTAGCGGGCGGCGTCGTGGGCGTTGTAGGCCTCGTTGTCCTCGACCACGGCGGCGTGGAAGTCCCGGGCGCAGTGCCTGCTGCCGTCGGTGGTGGACGCGGAGGCCACCGACGGCGCGACCAGAGCGGTGCCGGCGAGCGTGAGCCCGGCGAGCACGGCGACGAACCTCGTACGCATGACGTCTCCTCAGAGTCGATGACCTGCCGGACCCGACCCTGATCCCGCCCGCTCCCCATCCGGTCCCGGTGCGCTCCCGGACCACCTGCGGGTTAGCGTATGAGGCTCGGGCAGCCCGCCCGGGACGACCGGAGGCCGGATGAATCTCGAGAAGGTGGTCTTCGGGTTCTTCGTGCTCCTCGCGGCCACGTTGAACTTCGGGTTCTTCATCGGCGACCTCGACGACCGGGTGCTGCACAACGTCTACGAGCTGTTCGGTGCCGTGGTCGTCAGCCTGATCGCGACCGTGCTGAAGTTCGGCGACCGGACCCAGATCGGCGCCGTCCACCTGGCCACCAGCCTGGTCGCCGACCTCCAGCTGATCGCGGCCGCGCTGGTCTGGGGCTACGCCAGCCACATCTCGTCCGAGGGCCTCACCCCGGGCGCGACCGCGAGCATGGTCTCGCTGGCCGGCGGCGCGCTGCTGGCCAACCTCGTCTCGGTGGTCCTGCTGGTGGTCGAGACCGTCTCCTTCCAGCGGCGCTGACCGCGGTGGCTGGCTCAGCGCGCGGCCACCGGCTCCGGCGCCGGGTCCCGATCGGCGGCGACACCAACGGCTCCGAGACGATCTTCCTCATCCTGCGCCGGATGCGGGTGCCCCTGATCGTCCTGATCACGATCTTCGCCGTCAGCGTCCTCGGCCTGACGCTGATCCCGGGCCAGGACGCGGCCGGCCACCCCGCCCGGATGGGCTTCTTCGACGCGTTCTACTTCATGAGCTACACCGCCTCGACCATCGGTTTCGGCGAGATCCCGTACCCGTTCACCTACGGGCAGCGGCTCTGGGTCACGGTCGCGATCTACCTGACCGTCATCGGCTGGGCGTACGCGATCGGCTCGCTGCTGGCGCTGGTGCAGGACCGCGCGTTCCGGCAGGCGCTGGCGCTGCAGCAGTTCCGGCGCAAGGTGGCCCGGCTGCGGGAGCCGTTCCTGCTCATCGCCGGCTACGGCCGGACCGGGGAGCTGCTCGGGCACGCCTTCGACGCGCTCGGGCGGCGGGTGGTCGTCGTGGACAGCGCCGGCGACCGGATCGACGACCTGGAGCTGGACTCCTACCGCGCCGACGTGCCCGGCCTGGTCGGCGACGTGCGCGACCCCGGGCTGCTCGGCATCGCCGGGCTCGACCACCCCTCCTGCGAGGCCGTGCTGGCGCTGACCGACGACGACGAGGCCAACCTGGCCGTCACCATGACCGCGGCCCTGCTGCGCCCCGACCTGCCGGTGGTCGCGCGGACGACCTCACCCGCGATCACCGAGCGGATGCGGGCCTTCGGCAACCCGTCGGTGGTCAACCCGTTCGACGCCTTCGGCGACCACCTCCGGCTGGCGCTGCACGCGCCCGCGTCGTACCAGCTGCTGACCTGGCTGCAGGGCGGGCCCGGGGCCGTGCTGCCCGAGCGCGGGGAGCCGCCGCAGGCCGGCCGCTGGGTGGTGTGCGGGGCCAGCCGCTTCGGCAAGGAGCTGTCGAAGGACCTGCGGGCCGAGGGGCTGGAGGTCGACGTCCTCGACGAGGGATCGGCGCTGGACGACCTGGGCAGCGCCGTCGGCTTCGTGGCCGGCACGAACAACGACACCACCAACCTGTCCCTGGTGGCGGGCGCCCGCCGGGCCAACCCGGACCTCTACCTGGCCGCGCGCCAGAACCGTCCCCCCAGCGGGCCGCTGTTCGCGGCGATGGACATCGACGCGCTGCTGGTGCCGACGCAGATGGTCGCCCGCGAGGTCTACGCCCAGCTCTCGACCCCGCTGCTGCGCCAGTTCCTGCGGGCGATGCCGGCGCAGGGCGACGCCTGGGCGGCCGCGCTGGTCGACCGGCTCGCCTCCGACTGCGGCCAGCACCTGCCCCCGCTGTGGAAGGTCCGGCTGACCGCGGCCGAGGCGCCGGCGCTGCAGTCCTGGCTCGCCTCCGGCAGCGCGTCGGTGGGCGACCTGCTCCGCGACCCGGTCGACCGCTCGCGGTCCCTGCGCGCCGTGGCCCTGCTGGTGCTGCGCGGTGACGACGCCACCCTGGTCCCCGAGCCGGACTTCCGGCTGGCCGCCGACGACGAGATCCTGCTGGCCGGTCGCCCCGCGGCCCGCCGGTCCCTGGACACCACCCTGCTGGTCGACTCGGTCGGCGCGTACGTGACCAGCGGGCGCCACATCCCCTCCAGCTGGATCTGGCGCCGGCTGAGCCCGGGCGCGGAGCGCCGCCCGGCCGCGGACGCTCAGCGCGGCGCGGACGCGCAGGGCCCGGTGAGCCCGGGCGCGGACGGTCAGCGCCGGCGGGAGCGGTAGGCGGCCACCGCGACCTTGTTGCCGCAGGTCGTGCTGCAGAAGCGGCGGGACCGGTTGCGGGACAGGTCGAGCACGATCCCGTTGCAGGTCGGCTCGGCGCAGACCGACAGCCGGCCCAGCTCGTCGGCCCGGACGAGGTCGAGCATCGCCATCGCGGTCTCGACGGCGATCCGGTCGGCCAGCGGCGCGTCGGAGGCGATGGCGTGCAGGTGGTAGTCGTGGCCGTCGTGCCGGACCAGCGCGGGGACGGCGTGCCGCTCGGCCAGGATCGCGTTGAGGATCCGCACCGCCTCGTCGCGGTCCCCGGTGAGCAGGTCGCGCAGCGGGGCGCGCAGCGCGCGGACCGCCGCCAGCTCGGCCGCCCCCGGCCGCCGCGCCCCCGAGTAGTCGTGCGCGGCGAAGAAGGCGTCGAGCTGCTCGTCGGTCGTCATCGTGTCCGGCGGCTCGGCCGAGTTCACCAGCGCGACCGCGGCCTGCAGCGCCGCCGTCGTGTCATGAGCGAAACCCACGTTGACACCTTACCGCGAGATACCTAGTGTCACGGGTCATGGCGGTAATGACGCATGACACCCCGGTCCGGACCGGCGCGGGACTGGGGCTGGCGGTGCTGTCGGCCGTCTCCTTCGGGATGTCCGGCTCGCTGGCCCGCGGGCTGATGGACGCCGGCTGGTCGTCCGCCGCGGCCGTGGTGGTCCGGATCCTCATCGCCGCGCTGGTCCTCGTCCCGGTGGCGGTGACGCAGCTGCGCGGGCGGTGGTCGCTGCTGCTGCGCAACGCCCGCCTGATCACCACGTACGGGCTGGTCGCGGTGGCCGGCTGCCAGCTCGCCTACTTCAACGCCGTCTCGCACATGGAGGTCGGCGTCGCGCTGCTGATCGAATACACGGCGCCGGTCGCGGTGGTGGGCTGGCTCTGGCTCCGCCGCGGCCAGCGGCCCGGGCGGCTGACGGTCCTGGGCGTGCTGCTGTCCGCGGCCGGCCTGGTCCTGGTGCTCGACCTGATCTCGGGCGCGGACGTGAACACCACCGGCATCCTCTGGGCCCTCGGCGCGATGGCCGGCGCCGCGGTCTACTTCGTGCTGTCCTCCGACGAGGACAGCGGTCTGCCGCCGACCGTGCTCGCCGCCGCCGGTCTCGCCCTCGGCGGGCTCGGCCTGCTGCTCGCCGGCCTGGTCGGCATCGTCCCGCTGCGCGCGACCACCCGCCCGGTCGCCTTCGACGCGTTCACCGTGCCGTGGTGGCTGCCCATGCTCACGCTCGGGGTCGTCACCGCCGCCCTCGGGTACGCCACCGGCATCGCGGCCGCCCGCCGGCTCGGCTCCCGGCTGGCGTCCTTCGTGGCCCTCTCCGAGGTGCTGGTCGCGCTGGTCGCGGCCGCGCTGCTGCTCGGCGAGACCCCCCGCGCCATCCAGGTCCTCGGCGGGGCGCTGGTCCTGGCCGGCGTGGTCGCGGTCAAGCTCGGCGAACCCCGGCCCTAGCCGCCCGGGCCGCCTGCACGATCCGCCGTACCGTCGGCGACGACCACGCCTCCACGTGCTGGGTCCGGCGCACCTCGGCCCGGCTCAGCTTGTAGCGCTGCGGCCCCGGACCCCAGTCGACCCCGGTCAGTCCGGGCTGCTCGAACGCATACCGGATGACCTCGGCGTTGGCGATGGTGCCGCCGCTGTGCGCCAGCCACCGGGGCGAGACGTAGTTGGCGTAGACGTAGAGCTCGCCGCCGCTGCGCAGCCCGACCGCGAACGCGGCCAGCCCGCCGTCGAGCCGCAGCGTGAGCAGGTCGGCGTCGCCCCGCCCGGCGTGCGCGAGCACGGTGTCGGAGAACTCCGCCCGCTCGGCCGGGTCGTCCAGGATCGCGTGCCCGCGCAGCTGCCGGTTGCGGGCCTGGTGCAGCTCGATCACCTCGGGCAGCAGGCCCGCGATCACATCCGGCTCCCGGTGCCAGGTCAGCTCCATCCGCAGCCCGTCCGCGGCCACCCGGTTGCGGGCCTTCGCGACCGCGGACCGGGTGTTGCGGGAGAGGTGGTCGGTCAGGCGGCTGCCCGGACGGAACCGCACGACCGGGACGGTGTTGCCCTCGCGCACCTCGGTCTCCGGCAGCCCCCGGGCCAGGGCGTCGGCGGCGAGGTCGGGCTCGGGCAGGTCGGCGGCCAGCAGCGTCCACGGGCGACCGGCCCGGCCCAGCGCGTCGGTCAGCGCACCGGCCAGCTGCCGGGCCCGGTCCGCGTCGGCCGCGGCGATCCAGCTCTGCTCTCCCGGCCGGCCCACCGTACGGACCCGCCACAAGCCCCACCGGCGCCGCCGCGCGAACACCGCGGCGGCGTCGATCCCATCCGGCGTCTCGTGGACGAGGCCCCAGGCCTGCTCGCCGGAGTTGTGCCGCAACCACACCTCGATCGCGGCCCACCGCGCGGTGGCCGGGGCGCCGGTCGCGGCCAGCAGGTCGTCCAGCTCGTCCGCCCGAGCGGCGAGCTCGGCCCCGGCCAGCTCCCGCCAGGCCGCCGATCGGCTCACGTCCCCTCCCCGTCGACCGCCACCTGCGGACGATCTTGGAGAATCAAGTACCCCATGATCCAGAGTTGCCACACCCGGACATATCAGCGATCAACCGCCAGATAAGCGGATCCGGGCCGTACCCATCCCGGCGGAAGCCCTCAGCACCCCTGGCTCGGTGCGGCCGGCCAGCACAGCGGGGTCGGGCTCGGCCCGCTGCTGGCGGCCGGGCTCAACCTGGTACCGCCGGCGCTGCTGATGCTGGGCGTCGGCACGGTCGCGTTC
>DATINN010000643.1:0-2613 GCA_035474175.1 Mycobacteriales bacterium
GGGCTCAGCCGCGGGCCGCCTCCATGATCGCCTCGTCGACGGGCCGGCCGTCCTGCTCGGCCCGCCGGGTGGCCTCCAGCACCCGCTTGTAGTCGCGCGGCACCACCGCGGTGAACCGGGCCACCGCGGCCGGCCAGTCCGCCAGCAGCGCCGCCGCCACCGGCGACCCGGTCAGCTCGCCGTGCCGGGCGACGATGCCGGCCAGCAGCTCGGTGTCGTCCGCGGACACCGGCTCCAGGTCCACCATCGCGGGGTTGACCCGGCCCGGGTCGAGGTCCAGCACGTACGCCAGGCCGCCGGACATGCCCGCGGCCAGGTTGCGCCCGTGCCCGCCGAGGATGACGACCCGGCCGCCGGTCATGTACTCGCATGCGTGGTCGCCCACGCCCTCGGCCACCGCGGTCGCGCCGGAGTTGCGGACGCAGAACCGCTCCCCCACCACGCCCCGCACGTACAGCTCGCCCGAGGTCGCCCCGTACGCCAGCACGTTGCCGGCGACGACGTTGTCCTCGGCCGCGAACGGGGCCGCCGCGTCGGGCCGGACGATGATCCGGCCACCGGACAGGCCCTTGCCGACGTGGTCGTTGGCGTCGCCGTGCAGCCGCAGCGTGATCCCCCGGGGCAGGAACGCGCCGAAGGACTGCCCGGCCGACCCGGTGAACGTCAGGTCGATCGTGTCGTCCGGCAGCCCGGCCGCGCCGTAGCGCCGGGTGACCAGCGAGCCCAGCATCGCGCCGACGGTGCGGTTGACGTTGCGGACCGGCAGCTCCAGCGTCACCGGGGTCGCGTCCATCAGCGCGCCCTCGCACAGCTGGATCAGCGTGTTGTCCAGGGCCGCCGCCAGCTCGTGGTCCTGGCCGCGCATCCGCCGCCGGGCCGCGCCGTCGGCGACCGCGGGGACCTGCAGCAGCGGCGAGAGGTCGAGCCCGGCCGCCTTCCAGTGGTCGACCGCGCGCCGGGTGTCCAGCAGCTCGGCGTGCCCGATGGCCTCGTCCAGCGACCGGAAGCCCAGCTCCGCCAGCAGCCCCCGGACCTCCTCGGCGATGTACTCGAAGAACGTCACCACGAACTCGGGCCTGCCGGTGAACCGCCGCCGCAGCTCCGGGTTCTGGGTGGCCACGCCGACCGGACAGGTGTCCAGGTGGCAGACCCGCATCATCACGCAGCCGGAGACGACCAGCGGCGCGGTGGCGAAGCCGAACTCCTCCGCGCCGAGCAGGGCCGCGACCACGACGTCCCGGCCGGTCTTCAGCTGCCCGTCGACCTGGACCGTGATCCGGTCCCGCAGGCCGTTGAGCAGCAGCGTCTGCTGGGTCTCGGCCAGCCCCAGCTCCCACGGCATGCCGGCGTGCTTGAGCGAGGTCAGCGGGGCCGCGCCGGTGCCGCCGTCGTGGCCGGAGATCAGCACCACGTCCGCGTGCGCCTTGGACACCCCGGCCGCGACCGTGCCCACCCCGACCTCGGCCACCAGCTTGACGTGCACCCGGGCCTCGGAGTTGGCGTTCTTCAGGTCGTGGATGAGCTGGGCCAGGTCCTCGATCGAGTAGATGTCGTGGTGCGGCGGCGGGCTGATCAGGCCGACGCCGGGGGTGGAGTGCCGGGTCCTGGCGATCCACGGGTAGACCTTCGAGCCCGGCAGCTGGCCGCCCTCGCCCGGCTTCGCCCCCTGCGCCATCTTGATCTGGATGTCGTCCGCGGAGACCAGGTATTCGCTGGTCACGCCGAAGCGGCCGCTGGCCACCTGCTTCACCGCGCTGCGCCGCAGCGGGTCGCGCAGCCGGTCGGTGTCCTCGCCGCCCTCGCCGGAGTTGGACCGGCCCCCGAGGGTGTTCATGGCGACCGCGAGGGTCTCGTGGGCCTCGATCGAGATCGACCCGTACGACATGGCGCCGGTGGAGAACCGGCGCACGATCGCCGAGACCGGCTCGACCTCCTCGATCGGCACGGCCGGCCGGGTGTCGCGGCGCAGCTCGAACAGGCCGCGCAGGGTCGCGGCCTCCTTCGACAGCCCGTCGACCTGCTCGGTGTAGCGCCGGAAGACGTCGTAGCGGCGGGACCGGGTGGCGTGCTGGAGCAGGAACACCGTCTCCGGGTTGAACAGGTGCACCTCGCCCTCGCGCCGCCACTGGTACTCGCCGCCGGACTCCAGCCCGCGGTGGGCCCGCTCGGTCGCGTTGCGCGGGTGGGCCAGCCGGTGCCGGGCCGCGACCTCCGCGGCCAGCACGTCCAGCCCGACCCCGCCCAGCCGGGACGAGGTGCCGGTGAAGTAGTCGGCCACCACGTCCTGGCTCAGGCCCAGGGCCTCGAAGACCTGCGCCCCCGTGTACGAGGCCACGGTGGAGATGCCCATCTTCGACATCACCTTGAGCACGCCCTTGCCCATGGCGGTGACCATGTTGCGCACGGCCACGGCCGGGTCGCGCACGCCCGGCAGCCGGCCGGTGGTGGCCAGCACCTCCACCGTCTCCAGGGCCAGGTACGGGTTGATCGCGCCGGCGCCGTAGCCGAGCAGCAGCGCGGCGTGGTGGACCTCGCGGCAGTCGCCGGTCTCGATGACCAGGCCGACCTTGGTCCGCAGCCGCTCCCGGACCAGGTGGTGGTGGACGGCCGAGG
>DATINN010000644.1:0-10347 GCA_035474175.1 Mycobacteriales bacterium
GTCGCTCTCGTCCGCGTCCTCGGACTGGGAGTGCACCGCGAGCCGGGGGTCGCGGCGCAGGTCGCGCCCCTTGACCGCGGCCGGCATCGAGCCGGTGAACACGTCGTCGCCGGCGAACTGGATCTCGACGCCGCTGATCCGGGGTGACCCGTCGCCGCGCAGCGTCGCCATCGTCTTGTGCTTGTGCCGGTCGAGCACGACCCGCACCCGGGCCGCGAACTCCGGCGCGTCCCGCTCGAACTCCGCCCATCGCGCCATGACCGGCAGTGTGCCGTGGGCCACTGACAAACCCTGAGAGCCGGAATCCGGGTCGGCCTCGGGGCGGTCCCCGATGTGGCGGGGGTCGGTCCGGGCGCACTCTGGTCCCTGTCAGCAAGGCCACCCAAGACAGGGAGAAAGACAGTGAACGAGATCCACGCCCGCCTCGCCGCCGAAGGTCTGGTGCGACCGCGGGACGGTCGTGTGCTGGCCGGTGTCATCGCCGGCCTCGGCCGCCGCTTCGGCATCGACCCGTGGCCCGCGCGGCTGCTGTTCGTGCTGATCCTGCTCGTCATCCCCGGCAGCCAGCTCCTGGTCTACCCGCTGCTCTGGATCCTGATGCCGCGCGAGGGCGCGGTCCCGGCCGCACCGTTCGGCCCGCCGGCCCCGCAGGGCCCGACGCCCGCCTAGCCCACCTCCGCACGGACGGCCCGGACCGGACACGGTCCGGGCCGTCCGGTCCATCCGTGACCCAATCCTCACCGTACGGTTAGCAGCGCTGACTATCGGTGCGCCAAGACGCGTGCCAGGATCCCCAAGATCGGGCCAACGACGGCCCGATCGCGAAGGGGGTTCCATGCGTTCACTCACCCGGCCGCGCGCCCGAGCGGCGACCATGATCGCGGTGCTCGCCGCCGGCTCGGTCGTGCTGTCCGCCGCGCCGGCGTACGCGCACGACGGCGCGGCCAAGGCCACCGCCACCGCCACCGCCACCGCCACGAAGGCGGCCGCCAACACCCGGCTCGGCACCAAGCTGGCCAGGGAGGTCACGGCCGCCGGCGTCAACCGGCACCTGATCGCGCTGCAGCGGATCGCCGACACCAACGGCGGCAACCGGGCCGCGAGCACGCCGGGCCACGAGGCCTCGGCCACGTACGTGCACGACAAGCTGGCCGCGGCCGGCTGGAACGTCAGCTACCAGGACTTCGACTACGAGTTCGCGGTCGAGACCGAGTCCTTCACCGAGGTCTCGCCGGGCACGACCACCGCCCCGACGATCGACATCATGGAGTTCTCCCCGCAGACGCCGGACGCCGGCATCACCGCGCCGCTGGCCGTGGTCCCCAACGGGCAGAACCCGACCGGCCCCGGCTGCGTCGCGGCCGACTTCGCCGGCGCCACGTACACCGGCACGATCGCGCTGATCCAGCGCGGCGGCTGCTCCTTCGCTATCAAGGCGCAGAACGCGGCCGCGGCCGGCGCGGTCGGCGTCGTCATCTACAACAACGCGGCCAACGCCGACGAGGAGCTCAACGGCACCCTCGGCACCGAGGCCGACGCCCGCGTCCCCACCGGTGGCATCACCCGCGCCGAGGGCGAGCAGTTCGTCGCCGACGCCGCCGCCGGCCCGGTCACCGTCAACCTGGTCCTGCAGAGCCGGCCGGAGACCCGGACCAGCCGCAACGTCATCGCCGAGACGCCCGGCGGGCGGGCCGACAACGTGGTCATGGCCGGGGCCCACCTGGACAGCGTCCCCGCCGGCCCGGGGATCAACGACAACGGCAGCGGCAGCGCCACCCTGCTCGAGCTCGGCCTGAAGCTGGCCGACGAGAAGGTGAAGAACAAGGTGCGGCTGGCGTTCTGGAGCGCCGAGGAGCTGGGCCTGCTCGGGTCCGAGGCGTACGTCGGCACGCTGTCGTTCGAGCAGCAGCTGGACATCGCGCTCTACCTGAACTTCGACATGATCGGCTCCCCGAACTGGGGTGAGTTCGTCTACGACGGCGACGACTCCGACGGCGAGGGCGCCGGGGCCGGTCCGTTCGGCTCGGCCCAGATCGAGGCGCTGATCGCCGGTTACGTGCAGACGGCCAAGGGCGTCCCGACCGAGGGCACCGACTTCGACGGGCGCTCGGACTACGGTCCGTTCATCGCGGTCGGCATCCCGTCCGGCGGCATCTTCACCGGCGCCGAGGTGCCGAAGACGCCGGAGCAGGCGGCGAAGTGGGGCGGCACGGCCGGCGTCGCGTTCGACCCGTGCTACCACTCCGCCTGCGACAACCTGGGCAACGTGGACCGGACGATCCTGGACAAGAACGCGGACGCGGTGGCGTTCTCCGTCGGGCGGTACGCGCTGGACACCAGCGACATCAACGGTGTCGGCCTGACCGGCGCGACCGCCAAGGCGACGGCCGCGAAGGCCAAGGCGGCGCGGGCGGCCCGCGCGGCCGCGCGGGTGGCGGCGGCCCCGACCGGCGCCGCGGCGTAGCAGTCGCATGACCCGGATGGCCGGATCGACCCGTTCGATCCGGCCATCCGGCTGCGAAGGCGCCGTTCGTTCGCTAAAGTGTTGCCCAAGGTAAGCTCAAGCAAGGTTTCCGACGGCGCCCCCGCCCAGCCCGTCGGGTACGTCCCTGCTGCGGGTGGCCCGGATCCCCACGGTCCGGTGCCGCATCCAGTCCGCTCCCGGGGACGCCAGGGCGAAGCACGGGGGCGGGCGGCCCGGATCCCCACGATCCGGGCCGCCCTCGGGCCCACCCCTGCCAACCGCACGGGCGGGACGTCTCGCTGCCTCAGGAGTCGGATCGGCCCTTCGCGGCCTTCCGGCTCGCGGCGAACACGATCCCACCCAGCAGCACCACACCGATCAGCACCCCGCCGAAAAGCCACGCGGCACCGCTGCCATTGTCATCATCGGCAGCCGCTTCGGCCACCGCCGGCGCGCTCGAACCCGCCGCCGTCGACGGCGCGGCCGTCGTCGGGGTTGCGCTCGTCGGGGCGGCCGCCGTCGGGGCCGGGGTGGTCGCGCGCGGCAGCGGGGTCGCGCCCGGCGCGGCCGCCTGCAGCCGCACCACCGGGGCGGGCTGGTCCGGGTCCGGCACGGAGTCCGACGGGACCTCGATCCAGGCGTCGCTCTGGCCGTCGGAGTAGGACTGGACGGTCTTGAGCACCAGCTGGGAGCCGGCCGGCAGCTGCCGGACCTTCAGCCCCAGCCGCAGCGAGCGGCCGACCGGCAGCGCCGGTCCCTTCACGTCGACGACCGCGCCCGAGCCGGTCAGCCGCCAGCCGGTCGGACCGGAGGCCAGCGTCAGGTCGGCCGGCACCAGGCCGGACGGCAGCTGGATGCGCACGCCGGTGATGCCGGCGGTGCTGGACTCGGCCTCGGCGGTCATGGTCAGCGTCGCGTTGGTGGCCAGCGCGCGGGCCGGCGCGGCCTCGACCTCCACGTGGGCGAAGGCGGGTCCGGCGGCGGTCAGGACAGCGGCGGCGCCGGCGACGAGCACGACAGCGGCGCGGCGAACGGTGGGGGCGATCGTCACACCCCCAAGGTCGCGCGGACGGGCCGAACGGTTCCCGGGCTCACGGCTACAGGTGCATCAGCGCGTGCACCTCGGCCAGCGTCTTCCTGGCCGCCTGCCGCGCGATCTCGTTGCCGCGCTCGAGGATCTTGCCGACCACCTCGGGATCGGCCGCGTACTCCGCCCGCCGGGCCCGGATCGGCCGGAAGTGCTCGTTGACCGCCTCCGTCACGTACGCCTTGAGCCGGGCCGAGCCCCCCGACCCGACCTCGTCCGCGACCGCGACCGGCGTCGTCCCCGCGGCCAGCGCCGCCAGCAGCAGCAGGTTGGCCACGTTGGGCCGGTTCACCGGGTCGTACGCGATGCTCGGGTCGGAGTCGGTGACCGCCTTCTTCAGCACCGCGGCCGTGGCCGCCTCGTCGTCCCGGATGAAGACCGCGTTCTTGGCGCTCTTGCCCATCTTCTTGCCGTCGGTGCCGAGCAGCATCGGCGCCTCGCCGAACAGCAGCGTCGGCTCCTCGAAGTAGCGCTTCTTCTTGCTGTAGGTGTTGTTGAAGCGGCGGGCGATCTTGCGGGTGATCTCCACGTGCGGCAGCTGGTCGCGGCCGCCCGGCACCAGGTTGCCGTGGCAGAACAGGATGTCCGCGGCCTGGTGCACCGGGTAGTTGAACATCATCCCGGTCACGCCGCCCTCGCCCAGCGTCTCGATCTCCGACTTCACCGTCGGGTTGCGCTCGATCTCGGCCACCGAGACCAGCGACAGGAACGGCAGCATGAGCTGGTTGAGCTCGGGCACCTGGCTGTGCCGGAAGGCCAGCCCGCGGTCGCTCTGGATGTCCAGCCCGACCGCGAGGTAGTCCAGCACGATGTCGCGCATCGAGTCGTGCAGCGCGTTCGACGCGTCCCGGTCGGTCAGGGCCTGGTAGTCGGCCAGCAGCAGCCAGGTCTCCACCCCGTACGACTGGACCTCGACCCGGCGCCGCAGCGAGCCGAAGTAGTGCCCGAGGTGCAGCGGGCCGGTCGGCCGCTCCCCGGTCAGCACCCGGAACCGGTCCGGGCTCTCCTTCAGCCGGGCCCAGGCCGCGTCCGACAGCCGCTCGGCCGCGTTGAGGCTGTCCTCCGCGGCGGACTCGTGGAACAGGCGGTCGGTGACGGACTCACTCACACGCTCAACCGTACCGGCCGGGACCGACCACCCCGGACGGCGCCGGGGCGGGAACCTCTCGGGCCGGGCGGCTGGCGCGGGAGGCGTACTCGGTGACCTCGTCGACGCGGATCAGCCCGTCCTGGATCGCCCGGGCCAGCAGCTGGGTCCGGGTGGCGGCCGGGCGGCCGGCGTTGGCGTACTTGATCCGGGCCCGCTGGATGTACTGCCGCACGGTCGTCTCGGCGATCCCCATCCGGGCCGCCACCGCCGCCTTGGACATCGACTGGAACCACAGCAGCAGCGCCGTCCGCTCCTGCTCGGACAGGGCCGGCCGGTCCGGCCGCTCGTCCGAGGCCATCGTCCCGGCGGCCAGCGGCGGCACGTACGGCCGGTCGGTGGCGGCGGCCAGGATCGTCGCCACGCAGTGGGCGCGGGCCTCCTGCTTGGCCAGGAACGCGAGCGCGCCGCGCTCCATGACGTCCAGCACGGTGCTGTCGGCGGTGTGCTCGGAGTAGACCACCACCCGCCGGCCGGCGTCGGCGAACCGGCTCACCTCGGCCAGCGCCATCTCGCCGTGCAGGCTCAGGTCGAGCAGCACGACGTCGGCGTCCCGGCCGGGGCCGGTCCAGGCCACCTGCACGTCGGCGCCCGCGGCGACCAGCTCGATCCGGTGCTCCGGGTCCTGCTCCAGCCAGACCCGCATGCCCTCGTGGACCACCGGGTGGTCGTCCACCAGTACGACGGTCACCGTCGCCATCGCGCCTCCACCCACTGCCGATCCGTGCCGTCCATGACCGTCACCGCCACCCCCGGGCCCTCGGCGGCCGGGCCCGGCGGCGGGCCGCTGCCGTCGACCAGCACGCTGACCGCCACCTCGTCCGACCGGGCCAGCACGGTGATCCGGGCGTGCCGCTCGGCGCCGGCCAGCGCCAGCAGCGGCAGCTCGGTCAGCGCCCGCCGGGCGTCCCGGTCCAGGCGCGGGAGCCGGCCGGTGGTCTGCAGGTCCACCACCACCCCGCGCTGGTCGGCGATGTAGCTGCAGGCCCGCAACTCGTGCAGCAGCGGCTCGGCGACGTCGTCGGTCTCGGCGAAGAGCCGGCGCAGCCGGCTGGCCTCGACCGCGCAGGCGTGCCGGACCCCGCGGTCGGCCGGGTCCAGGGTGCCCTCGGCCAGCCCGGTCAGCAGCGGCGTGACCGACCGGCGGACCATGCCGTAGCGGCGCCGGCGGTCGGCGTGCAGCCGGTCGGCGATCTGCCGCCGGCGCCGGACCCCTGCCTCCGCCGCCGCCAGCGCGGCCGCGGACCGGGCCGTCGCGGCGACGGCGCGGGCCGCGAGCAGCAACGTGAGCTGGAGGGCGGCCGGGCCGTACACGGCCGTGGCCGCGCGGGCCAGGCCGATCCGGTCCAGCTCGCCGTCGTGGGCCAGGACCGCGACCGCGACGGCGGAGTTGATCGCGAGGAAGCCGACCAGCTCGCGCGGCGGCCGGCGCAGCAGCAGGAGCACGCCGAACCAGCCGACCGCACCCCAGGCCCAGCCGGCGGCGGTGAACAACGCTGGGCCGGGGACGCCCGCGGTGCCGACCGCGCCGGCCCCGAGCGCCGCCGCGGCCAGGGCCCAGGTCCCGGCCCGGCCGGTCCGCCGCCGCCACAGCCGGACGCCGCCGGCGACGCCGATCGCGGCCAGCGCCAGCCAGGCCGCCGCCTCGGCCGGGGCCCACCGGTAGTCCGGCCAGCGGGAGACCACGGCCACCAGGTCGTTGCTCGCGTGCCAGCTGCCGACCAGCAGGATCACGACCAGGTCCATCCCGCGCCGGTACCGGGCGGCGATGACGTCGCCGAGCCCGGCCGGGGAGCCGGGCGCACCGTCGGGGTCCGCCGTTGGGCCGGCCGCGGGCCAGCGCAGCAGCACCCCGGTGCCGTCCCCGGGCCAGCGCAGCAGCACCCCGGTGCCGTCCCCGGGCCGGGAGTTCACGGTCGCGGAGCCGTCGACGGCGCGCATCCGGCCGACGAGCGACTCGCGTACGCCGCGGCAGGACGCCGGGACCGCGGCCGGGTCGAAGCCGCGGCCGTCGTCGGTGAGCTCGACCGTGACCGTGCCGTCGGCCGCGGTCGCGGCCAGCCGGACCCGGGCCGGCCCGGCGTGCCGGACCACGTTGGTCAGCGCTTCGGACAGGGCGCCGGCGAGGGCGGCACCGGCGGCCGGCGGCACCGGGACGGCCGGGATCGGCGCCTCCAGGGTGACCGCGACGGCGGCACCCGCGACCACGGGATACAACCACCCCGCCAGCTCACTCCCGCCCCCGGCCACTCCCACCCCACCCGCCGGCCCGCCCGGGGCCGCCGCACCCGGGGCCGCCCCGTCCGGGACCGGGGGCGAGCCGTCGGGAGCCGGGCCGTCGGGGGCGTTGAGGCGCTCGATGACCTCCACATCGCGCCGGGCCTGGCGGCGCAGGTCCATCGAGCGGCGGCTGATCCCGCCGGCCGCGACCACGGTCAGCGTCGCCGACACGCTGTCGTGCAGCGTCCGGTACGACTCGCGCTCCTCGGCCCGCCGAGCCGCCTGCACCGCGGCCTGGCGCTCCGTCGCCTCCCGTTGCACGACGGCGAGATCCGCCGCGGCGGCGGCCCGGCGCAGCACGGTCACCAGAGCGGTGACCAGCACACCCTGGACCACCAGCAGCACCGCGCTGCCCGGCGCCCCGGCACCGGGCGCCAGCTCCAGCCCGACCACGTACGCGGCCGGCACCGCGACCGCGACCGCCGCCCCCACCACCGACCGGGCCACCAGCGGGCTGATGATCACCGTGGTGCTGGCGAACAGGAACACCCAGCTCGTGCTGCCGGCCAGCACCCCGGCCGCCACCAGCCGGCCCTGGCCGAGGCACAGCGCCGCGGTGAGCGCGACGTCGAGCCCGACCGGGACCCGGACCGGCCGCCGCCAGAGCACCACCGCGTACCCCACCGACCAGGTGGCGGCCCCCGCGACCGCCACCGCGACGAGCGCGGCCGACGCCGGTGGGTCGAGACCGGCGAACGCCGCGGTCCCGGCCGCCACCGCGCTGCCGACCCGCAGCCCGGCCGCGCACCGCGCCATCAGGCGCGCGAACGCGTTCCGGGCGACGCGGCTGCCTGTGGCCGGCATGGCGGAGCGGCTCCTGTCGGTAACGGTGGGTGTCGGCAGAAAACTATCGGGTTTACGCGCCACAAGTGCCCCATCCGCTGACCCGGTGGTCGCTGACGGTCGATCGGCCGTCATGACCGGATCCGGACAGCCGCCCTACCGTGTGTCTCCCGGCGGCCCGCACGTCGCCCGCGGTCATGCACCCGGACACGGGGAGCGGGTGGACCGCAGGCGTCCTCGTGCGGGCCGCCGGTCGGCGATCGGGTGATTCACCGGTGATCGCGGGACGGTGCCGCCCGGATCAGGTATCCATGTCCGAGTCACCCCGTCCTCGTGGTTCCCCGTGCCGCGCAGGGCGGGGTGACCCCGGTCGTGCCGGAAACGGGCCTCAGGTCCAGTAGAGGACGCGGCAGTCGGGCAGCCGGTCCGCGATCGCCTCGTGGAACCAGGTCCGCAGCGAGGCCATGACGTCCTTCGGGTAGACGTACTTCACCGCGCCGAAGCGGCCGTGCTTGCGGGACCGGGCGGCCTCGTCCATCTCCAGCCGGGTGCGTGGATACCAGCCCAGCAGCACCTCCTTGGACCCGGGCGTGAACCGGTGCGTGATCAGCTCCGCGGTCAGGTCCAGCGCCGGCACCCCGTCCACGGCGGCGACGACGAGGTCGAGCAGCTCCGAGTACGCCCTCTCCCAGTCCGGCAGCGGCATGATCGGCGCGATCGTCAGCCCGACCGGGTAGCCGGCCAGGGCCAGCCGGCGCAGCGCGTGCAGCCGGTCGAAGACGGTCGCGGTGCCGCCCTCGAACCGGGTGCTGACCGGCAGGCAGTTCACGCTGAACCGGACCCGGGTCCGACCCCGGTGCTCGATCCCGGCGAACGGCTCCACGTCGGCGTACTTGGTGGTCCAGCGCAGCTGCACCGGCGCCTCCCAGGCCGCGAAGTGCTCGACCGCGCGCTGCCAGGACCCGGTCAGGTGGTCCAGCGCCAGCGGGTCGGTGTAGCAGGACGCCTCGAACGTCGTCCCCTCCTCCGGCCGCCGCCGGGCCGTCCCCTCGTACGGGGTGAGCGCGGCCAGGATCTCGTCCAGGTCGGCGTACGCGCGGGTGACCGGGGGGCCGGTCAGCGACCCGGCGAGGTAGCAGTACTGGCAGTGCGCGGGGCAGCCCTCGGCCAGGTCGACCCGCCAGTCCGCGCTGGGCGCGATCGGCTGCAGCTTCCGCCGGGACGGCGGGGAGACGACGACGGCCAGCGTCGACTTGGCCCGCGCGTACGTCTCCCGGTCGGTCTCGCCCCGGATGCCGGTGAGGCGGTTGGACGCCAGCCGCTCGACCTCGATGCCGAGGGACTCGACCCGGTCCAGGATGCGCAGCCCGTGCGGGTGGTCCAGCGCGGCCGGGGTGACCACGACCCGGCGCGGCGTCCAGCGCCGGGCGGCCCGGACCGGTGGCGCGAGCTCGCTCAGCTCCCGCAGCGGCAGCTCCTCGCCGCTGGCGCTGTGCGGCGCGGCCAGCTCCTCCGGCGCCAGCGGCTCGGCCAGGTCGATCGGTTCCACCGCACCGGGTTTCCCGGATCGACGCAGATCACACGGCTACCCGGGCCGGGTCCGGGGTACCACCGACAGCGAGGCCGCCGATGAAGGGAACGTACGTGTCCGCAGTGCCCACCATCCTGCTCAACAACGGTGTCGAGATCCCGCAGCTGGGGTTCGGCGTCTTCCAGGTGCCGCCGGAGCAGACGGAGGAGGCGACGCTCACCGCCCTCGAGGTCGGCTACCGGCACATCGACACCGCCGAGATGTACGGCAACGAGGAGGGCGTCGGCAAGGCCGTGCGCGCCTCCGGGCTGGACCGCGACGAGGTGTTCGTGACCAGCAAGCTGAACAACGGCTTCCACGCCCACGACGACGCGCTGACCGCCTTCGACGGCACGCTGCAGGCGCTCGGCTTCGACCACGTCGACCTGTTCCTGATCCACTGGCCGCTGCCCGACATCGGCGACTACGTCGAGACCTGGCACGCGCTGCAGGAGATCTACCGCTCCGGCCGGGCCCGGGCCATCGGCGTGTCCAACTTCCAGCCCCACCACCTGCGCCGGCTGCTGGCCGGCAGCGAGGTCGTCCCGGCCGTGAACCAGATCGAGGTCCACCCCTACCTGGTCCAGGACGACGTCCGGGCGTTCGGGGCCGAGCACGGCATCGTGACCGAGGCCTGGTCGCCGATCGCGCAGGGCGGCGTCCTGCAGGACCCGGTGATCACCAACGTGGCCAAGCGGGTCGAGCGGACGCCGGCCCAGGTCGTGCTGCGCTGGCACATCCAGCGCGGCGACGTGGTCTTCCCGAAGTCCGTGACGCGGTCCCGGGTGGAGGAGAACTTCGCGCTGTTCGACTTCGAGCTGTCGGCCGACGACATGGCCGAGATCACCGCACTCAACCGCAACGAGCGCACCGGCCCCAACCCGGACGAGATGAACGCCGTCCCGAAGTAGGCCGCTGCTGGCGGCGGGCCGGTCCCCCGGGCCCGCCGCCACCGGTCAGCGCGCCTGCACCGGCTCCTGCAGCTCGACCGCCCACGGCCCGGGCCCCTCGCCGTA
>DATINN010000645.1:0-7310 GCA_035474175.1 Mycobacteriales bacterium
CCCAGCGACCGCACGCCGTCCACAGTGGACGCCGCCGGGCCCGCCGCGAGGTCGACCGCGTCGACCGGACCGCCGCTCAGCGAAGAGCGCGCCGACGGTGCCGATGCCGCCGACGGCTCCTGCGCGTCCCATCCGGACAGCTCCGCGTACCGCGCGCCGACGGCGTCCAGCCGGGCCCGCAGCGCGGCCAGCCCGAGCGTGTCGTCCTGCAGCACCAGGTGGAACGGGACCGGCTCGCCCTCCTCGGCCCGCGCCCGCGCCACCTCCCGGACGGCCTCGACCAGCCCGCGCAGCGACGCCGGCGGCTCGGCCGCGAGCAGCAGCCCGGCCCGGGTCACCACCAGCACGTGCCCGGAGCCCGGCAGCCAGGCCATGTCGGTGAGCAGCCCGGCCAGCCCGGCCCAGTCCTCGGCCGGGTCGCCCGGCAGCTGCAGCGCGGCGCCGATCTCGTCCAGCAGCCCGTACGCCGACCGTCCACAGTGGCCCCGCAGCAGCCGGACGACGACGCCGTCCTGGCCGAGCAGCCAGCCGAGCTGGCGGGCGTCGGCCGGGGCCGCGTCCAGCAGGTGGATCCACGGCCCGGTCGGCCGGGCCAGCCGGGCCAGCTCCGCCTCGGGCCCGGTGACCGCGGGGACGACTCTCACGGCGCCATTCTCACAGGGCCGGCCAACCGGCGGCTCACGGCAGCGACATCCGCGCCACCGCCCGCATCTTGTTCATCGCGTCCAGCGCCGCCACCTTGTACGACTCGGCCAGCGTCGGGTAGTTGAACACCGCGTCGACGAGGTAGTCGATCGTCCCGCCGCAGCCCATCACCGTCTGTCCGATGTGGACGAGCTCGGTGGCGCCGGTGCCGAACACGTGCACCCCCAGCAGCTGCCGGGTCTCGGAGTGCACGAGCAGCTTGAGCATCCCGTCCGAGTCGCCCAGGATCGCGCCGCGGGCCAGCTCCCGGTAGCGGGAGATGCCGACCTCGAACGGGACCGACTCCTCGGTCAGCTCGTCCTCCGTCTTCCCCACGTACGAGATCTCGGGGATCGTGTAGATCCCGATCGGCTGGCAGTCGTTCATCGGCGTCTCGACCGGCTCCTCGCAGGCGTGGTAGGCGGCCCGCCGGCCCTGCTCCATCGACGTCGCGGCCAGGGCGGGGAAGCCGATGACGTCGCCGACCGCGTAGACGTGCGGGGCGGAGGTGCGGTAGTCGTCGTCGACCTTGATCCGGCCCCGGGCGTCCGCCTCCAGCCCGGCCTTCTCCAGGTCGAGGGCCTCGGTGACGCCCTGCCGACCGGCCGAGTACATCACCGTGTCGGCCGGGATCTTCTTGCCGCTCTCCAGGAACGTCAGCGTGCCGCCGTCGTGCCGCTCCACCCGGGCCACCGACTCCCGGAACCGGAACGTGACGGCCAGGTCCCGCAGCTGATACTTCAGCGCCTCGATGATCTCCAGGTCGCAGAACTCCAGCATCCGGTCCCGCCGCTCGACCACGGTGACCTTGGTGCCGAGCGCGGCGAACATGGAGGCGTACTCGATGCCGATCACGCCCGCGCCGACCACCACCATCGACGGCGGCACGTGGTCCATGTCCAGGATCTGGTCGGAGTCGACCACGGTGCGCCCATCGAAGTCCACAGTGGACGGACGAGCCGGCTTGGTGCCGACGGCGATGACGAACTTCTCCGCCGTCGCCGTCCGCTCGGTGCCGTCGTCGGCCGTGATCGCGACCGAGTTGGGTCCGGTGAAGCGGGCGCTGCCGACCAGCATGTGCACGTGGTTGCGGGCCAGCTGGCTGCGGATGACGTCGATCTCGCGGCCGATCACGTGCTGCGTCCGGGACGTCAGGTCGCTGACCGTGACCTCGTCCTTCAACCGGTACGACTGGCCGTAGAACTCGCGCTGGGCCAGGCCGGTGACGTACAGGACGGCCTCGCGCAGGGTCTTGGACGGGATCGTGCCGGTGTTGATGCAGACCCCGCCGACCATGTGCTTGCGTTCCACGATGCCGACCCGGCGGCCGAGCTTCGCGCCCGCGATCGCCGCCTTCTGACCTCCCGGTCCGGACCCCAGCACGAGCAGGTCGTAGTCGTACGGCATGGCGAGCCTCCCGGTGTCGTCCGGCCAATACTCACCTGTCCTGCCCGGGGACGCACTCCTCAGCCGCGGAACTCGTACCGAACCCGCGGTGCCGGCGGACGCGGCTCCAGCCGCTGCCGGGCCGCCCGGATCCGCCCGGCCGACTCCTCGACCCGGGCCCGGAACGCCGGGTCGGAGCGGGCCCGGGTCAGCAGCGCGGCGTACATGGCCGGGAGGGTGGCCGGGTCGACGATCAGCACGAGGTCGCCGCCGGCGGCCACGAACCGGACCGCCCGCTCGCCGGCCGGGATCCCGGCGACCTGGCGGGCGGTGCCGAGGTCGTCGGAGACCACGACCCCCTCGAAGCCGAGGTCGTGGCGGAGCAGGCCGCCGATGATGATCGGGGAGAACGCCGCCGGCCGGCCCGGGTCGATCCGCGCGTAGATCGCCGTCGACATCATCACGACCGGGACGCCGGCCCGGACCGCGTCCCGGAACGGCCGCAGGTACGGATCGGTCCGCGTGGTGACCCGGTCGGTGACACCGGCGGTCGTGTCGGGGTTGGCGGTGACCCGGCCCAGGCCGGGGAAGTGCTTGACCGTGGCCAGGACACCGGCGTCCTGCAGGCCGTCGGCGAACGCGATGGAGTGCCGGGCGACCGCCGCCGGATCCGCGCCGTACTGGCGGTCGAACGCGCCGATCGGCGGGTTGCCGGCGCCGGCCGGCACGGTGTCCGCGACCGGGGCCAGGTCCACCCGGACGCCGGCCGCCCGCAGCTGCTCGCCCCAGACCCGGGCCTGCCGCCGCAGCGCCGCCGGGGTCTGCCCGGCCTGGACCCGCGCGTCCGGGATCCGGGCGAAGCCGGGGCCGCCGAGCACCTGGACCGCGCCGCCCTCCTGGTCGGCCGCGACCAGCAGCCGGGTCGCGGCCCGGCGCTGGAGCTCCGCGGTCAGCCGGGCGGTCGCGGCGACACCGGCGCTGCTACGGCCGGTGAGGATCACGCCGCCGAGGTGGTAGCGGCTGATCGCCTGCAGGGTCGCCGCGTCCGCGCCGGTGGCGGGCACGCCGACCATGAGCAGCTGGCCGACCCGCTGCTCCAGCGAGCCGACCGCGACCGGGGCGGCCCGCACCGCCGGCACCGCCACCGCCGCGTCGGCCCGGTGCGCGGGCAGGATCGCGGCCAGGACGGCCACCGCGAGTCCGACGCTGTGCGTGCGCATGCTCTGACGCTACGTCACGGCTTCTTGACGATCCGTGACCGCCGTCGGTCCGCATAGGGTTGGGACGATGACTGCCGAACCGCTGTGGCTGCCGCTGGACGGCGCCGTCAACGCCCGCGACCTGGGTTCGCTGCCGACCGACGGGGGTGCGCCGACGGCTCGCGGCCGGCTGCTGCGCTCGGACAACCTGCAGGGCCTGACCCCCGCCGACGTACGCCTGCTGGTCGACGAGGTCGGCCTGCGCACGGTCATCGACCTGCGTACGAACGTCGAGGTGTCGATGGAGGGACCGGGTCCGCTGACCCTCGAGCCGGCCGTCGACATCCGGCACCTGTCGCTGTTCGCGGAGGGCGGCGGCAACACCGACGTCGACGCGGACGCGCTGCTGCCGTGGCAGGAGGACGGCGTGACCGAGCAGCGGGAGACCGCGCTCGACGGCACCGCCGCCGACCCGCAGCGGCGGGCCGTCGCCTTCTACCTGGCCTACCTGCGGGACCGGCCGGACAGCGTGGTCGCGGCGCTGCGGGCGATCGCCTCCTCCGAGGGCGCCGCGCTCGTGCACTGCGCGGCCGGCAAGGACCGGACCGGGGTGGTCGTCGCGCTCGCGCTGTCCGTCGCCGGGGTGCCGCGGGAGGAGATCGTGGCCGACTACGCCGCGACCGCGGACCGGCTGCCGGCGCTGCTGGCCCGGCTGCGGGCCAGCGACACCTACCGGGACGACCTCAACAGCCGGCCGGACGACGCGCACCGGCCGCGGGCGGCCACGATGGAGGGGTTCCTCGACCACCTCGACGCCCGGCACGGCGGGCCGCTCGGGTGGCTGGAGTCGGCCGGCTTCGGTCCGGCGGACGTGGCCCGGCTGCGGGCGCGGCTGGTGCCCTCAGCGGTGGGCGTCCAGGACTAGCTCGACCCGCGTCGGCGCGCCCGCGGTGACGCGCAGGTCCCAGTCGCGGCGGGCCAGGTGGCAGGCGGGGTGCTCGGCGTCCTCGTCGCAGCTGGCCGCGTACGCGCTGACCTGGACGCGGGTCTCCCCGTCGATCGTGACCGTGCGGGTCAGCTCCGGTCCCAGGCTCGGTCCGGTGCCGAGCCCGGTGATCTTCAGGCTGGTGGACGAGCCGTAGCGGTCGTCGAGCTTCTCCCCCGGCGGCGGCACGAAGGTGACCGTGACGGTGACCTCGCCCGGACCGACCTCGACCGTCCGCCGCAGCGGTATCCGGGTCAGCCGGTGCGCGGCCGACTCGACCACGACCAGCTCGTCGCCCCGGACGACCGCGCCGGTCGGCTCGGCCAGGCCGGTCGCGAGCGTGTCGACGGTCCGGCTGCGGGGGTCGAAGCGCCGGACCGCCCCGTTGTACGTGTCGAGCACGGCGACGGTGCCGTCCGGCAGCAGGGTGACGCCGAGCGGGTGCTGGAACCGGGCCTGCCCGGCCGGCCCGTCGACCAGCCCGTAGTCGAACAGCCCCTCGCCGACGTGGGTGCTCAGCGTGCCGCCCGCCAGCGAGCGCAACGACGAGGTCTCGGCGTCGACGAACCAGAGCCGGGCGCCGTCCGCCGCCAGCCCGCTCGGCTGCGCCAGCCAGCCGTCCAGCGCCGGCCCGTCCCGCAGTCCCTCCACGGTCGTCCCCGCCACCACCTCAACCCCGCCACCGGCCGGGTTGACCGCCAGCAGGAGGTGTACGCCGGCGGCGGCGACCGCGATGCGCCCGTCCCACCAGGCGACGTCCCACGGGGACAGCACGCCGGGCACCGGGCCGGTCACGGTGGCGACGCCGGCCAGCGCCGCCGGCAGGTCGGCGACCGTGCTCACCTCGCCGGTCGCCAGCCGTACGCCCCGGATCAGGTGGTTGGCAGTGTCTGCCACCAGCACGTCCACGCCGGGGATGGCGCCGGGTGGGAGCACGGCCACTCCCTGCGGCTCGGCGAAGCTCGCGTCGTCCGGCGCACCGTCGGCCCTGCCGCGCTGCCCGGAGCCGATCCGGCGCAGCAGCGTCTCACCGTCCGCGGCCAGCTCGACCACGCTGTGGTGACCGGCGTCGGCGACGAGCAGCGTGTCGGCCGGGGTGACGGCGACGCCACCGGGGAAGCGGAGCGTGCTCGCCGCCGGCTCCGGCTGCACGTAGGCGGCGTCCCCGCGCTGGAGCCGGTCCCCGTACCGGTCGATCAGCCCGTCGATCAGCCTGGCGAACTCGGCCGCGTGCCGCTCGCCGCGCCGGGTCGCCACCACGTACCCGTCCGGGTCGACGAGCACGAGCGTCGGCCAGGCGTCGATCGCGTACTGCCGCCAGGTCGTGAGGTCGGGATCGTCCAGCACCGGGTGCCGCACGTCGTAGCGCTGCACGGCGGTGACGACGGCCGCGTGCTCGGCCTCGTGCGGGAACTTGGGCGAGTGCACGCCGATCGTCGTGAGCACGTCCGCGTACCGCGCCTCCAGCGGGCGCAGCTCGTCGATGACGTGCAGGCAGTTGGCGCAGGCCGAGGTCCAGAAGTCGAGCAGCACGATCCGCCCGCGCAGCCCGGCCAGGCTCAGCTCGCGGCCGCCGGTGTTGAGCCAGCCCCCGGCGCCGCGCAGCTCCGGCGCCCGCACCCGCCCCTCCGCCCGCACGCCAACGAAACTCCCGCGCGCCCCGTCCCGTTCCCGGACGCGAACGGACCCGGCAGGCGGTGCCTGCCGGGTCCGGTCGGTTCGTCTAGCGGTTGGTCTGCGTGCGGGCGAACGCCTGCAGCTCGTCCTGCAGCGTGCCGGGCGAGACCGCGTCGATCGCGCGCTGCACCTGCCGCTCACGCCGCGCCATCGAGTGCCGCTCGCGCCACTTGGCCATACGGGACTGCACTGTCCTCATCCTCCTCGTTGGTACGTCTGTAAGACGCCCGCGAGGAGGTAAAGATTCCCGATCGTTCGGCCAATGACGAGGATCACCTTCGATCAGAAGGCGACCCACGCCGACGACTTACGATCTCACCCCCAGGCGAGGGCCAGACCGGGATCGGTCAGCATCGCCGCGAGGTCCGACAGGAACTGCGACCCGAGCTGTCCGTCGACGATCCGATGGTCGAAGGACAGCGACAGCTGGGTGACCTGCCGGATGGTGAGCTGCCCGTCGACCACCCACGGCGTCTCCCGCACCGCGCCGAGCGCCAGGATCGCGCTCTCGCCCGGGTTGAGGATCGGCGTGCCGCCGTCGACGCCGAAGACGCCCACGTTGGTGATCGTGATCGTGCCGCCGCTCATGTCGGCCGGCGTGGTCTTGCCGGCCCGCGCCGTGTCGGTCAGCTCCTTCAGCGCGTCGGCCAGCTCGCGCAGGGACAGCCGGCCCGCGTCCTTGATGTTGGGCACGACCAGGCCGCGCGGGGTGGCCGCGGCGATGCCCAGGTTGACGTATTCCTTGAGCACGATCTCCTGGGCCTGCTCGTCCCAGGAGGAGTTGATCATCGGGTTGCGCCGGACCGCCAGCAGCAGCGCGCGGGCCACGAACAGCAGCGGGCTGACCTTGATCCCGGCGAACTCCCGCGAGGCCGCGACCCGGTCCCGCAGCCGCATGGTCTCGGTGAGGTCGACGGTCAACCACTCGGTCACGTGCGGCGCGGTGAACGCGCTGGCCACCATCGCCGCGGCGGTGTGCTTGCGGACGCCCTTGATCGGGATCCGCTGCTCCCGGGACGAGTCCCAGCTCGCGGCGGCCGGCGCGGCCACGGGCACCGGCGCCGCCTCGGCCGGAGCCTGCGCGGCCGCCTCGACGTCGGCCCGGGTGATCACGCCACCCTCGCCGGAGCCGGTCACCGAGGCCAGGTCGACCCCGAGGTCCTTGGCCAGCTTCCGCACCGGCGGCTTGGCCAGCACGGAGATCCCGTTGGACGAGCCCCCCGGCGCCGGCCGGTCAGAGGTTGGCCGATCGGTCACGGGCGCGTCGACCGTCGGCGTGGGCATCGGCACCAGGTCGGCCCGAGCCGCACGAGCTCGTGCTCGTCGACAACGGCTCGACCGACGGCACCGTCGAGTACCTGCGCGCGTTCGCCGCCGAG
>DATINN010000646.1:0-2296 GCA_035474175.1 Mycobacteriales bacterium
CTACAGCGAGGCCCTACAGCGAGGCCCTACAGCGAGGCCCTACAGCGAGGCCCTACAGCGAGGCCCTACAGCGGGGCTCTACAGCGAGGCGATCAGCGCGAAGGCCGGGCGCGGGCGGGCGCCGACCCGGGTCAGGGCGACCTCGGTGTGCCGGCCGCGCCAGCGCAGCGCCGACCACAGCGGCGGGCGGGTCTCGCGGATCCGGAGCATGACGGACTCGTGCCGGCGGCAGTGGGACAGCCCGGGCGTGCCGTACCGATGGCGTCCCACGCTGGGTGGGCGCCGGTGCTTGGCCATGTCGCGACCACCTTTCGCAGGCTGGGGAAGCCGTCGCGGCGGCGAGCCTACGGGTCCGGCAGTCCTGATCTTGCGCGGCGCGCCGGGATCAGCTTGTCGACTTGCCTCGCGCCGTAGGGTCGGCCGGGTGCAGATCGGACTGACCGGTGGGATCGGCTCGGGCAAGTCCTCCGCGGCGCGCCGCTTCGGCGAGCTCGGCGCGCTGGTGATCGACGCCGACGCCGTCGCCCGCGAGGTGGTCGAGCCCGGGACCGACGGTCTGGCCGCGGTCGCGGCCGAGTTCGGGCCGGGCGTGCTCGACGCCGAAGGCCGGCTGGACCGGCCGGCGCTGGCCCGGATCGTCTTCGCGGACGAGGCCGCCCGCGGCCGGCTCAACGGGATCCTGCACCCGCGGATCCGGGCCCGGGTCGCGGAGCGGATCGCGGCCGCGCCGCCGGGCACGGTCGTGGTCCAGGACGTCCCGCTGCTGGCCGAGACCGGGCAGGCGCCGTCGTTCGACCTGGTCGTGGTGGTGGAGACGCCGGTCGAGCTGCGGATCGAGCGGCTGGCCCGGGACCGGGGCATGACCGCGGCGGAGGCCCGGTCCCGGATGGCGACCCAGGCCACCGACGAGCAGCGCCGGGCCATCGCCGACGTCGTCCTCGTCAACGACGGCACGCTGGAGGACCTGCGGGCCCAGGTGGACGAGGTCTGGGCCGAGCGCGTCAGTCCCGGACCCGCACCGCGAGGATGAGGTGCCCGTCGCCCAGCAGGGCGGCGATCTCCAGCTCCGGGTGCTCGGCCGCCTCGGCCGCGGCCAGCGTCGCCAGCTCGGCCCGTACGGCCGGGTGGTCGGCGTAGAGGGAGTAGCTGGCGTCCTCGCCCGGGTGCGCCGACAGCTGCGCGCGCTGGTTGAGCAGCGACCAGCGGGCCTCGCGCTCGGCCGCGTCCGGGTGCGGGCCGGCGTCCGGTGGCACCGGCAGCACGGGCAGCAGGTCGTCCAGGTCGGTCACGGCCGGGATGCTAACGCCGCCCGCTCGCCCGCGAACCAGGCCCGGCGCCGCTCGATGAGGTCGCCGACGCCCTCGTCCCACATCCGGGCCCAGCCGCCGCCGCGGGTCTCCGCGTTGTGCCGCATGGACAGCCAGCTGCGCCGCCACATCGGGTCGGCCAGCTCCAGCAGCTCGTCCCGCTCCGGCCCCGGCAGCCCGTACGCGTCCAGCAGCAGCCGGAACCGGGCCGGCACGTCCACGTCCCGCTGGGCCGGCGCCCGGTCGTCCGGGTGCTGCAGCGGGACCCACCACATCGCGGTGGTGAGCAGGTCGGCGACGCGGCGGGTCGGCCGGGCCAGGTCGAAGTCGACCAGCGCGACCGGCCGGCCGTCGCGGAACACCACGTTCTGCGGGGTGACGTCGCAGTGGGCGACCAGCTCCGGGGGACCGGGCAGGGCGGCGAGCTCCGGCGGCATGCCCGGCACCACCCGGTCCTTGCCGAACCAGACCAGCTCCGGCGGCGGCTGCCAGCCCTGCGAGGCGTCGTGCAGGGTCCGCACCAGCGTGCCGATCACGGCCACGACCTCGTCCGTGCAGGCCCAGTCCTCGGGCGGGGCACCGGGCACGTCGCCGGGCACGAAGTCCAGGACGTCGCGCCCGCGGTCGTCCACGCCGAGGAACCGCGGCGCGCCCCGGAACCCGACCGCCTCCAGGTGGGGCAGGTAGGCCGGGACGAACTCCGACTGCTCCTGCCGCGGGCGCCGGACGGTGTCGCCGACCCGGACCACGCCCTCGGTGACGTCACCCTTGGGCAGCTCGATCTCCGGCCCGTCGGTGAACTGCACGCCCCGATCCTGCCAGCCCCGGAGACTCGGCGGCGTCCGGCTCGGTGTCGGCCCAGAGCAGGCTCCCGAACGCGACGACGAGCACCACGTTGACCGCCACCGCCAGCGGGGCGATGTTGCCGATGTGGGCCACCGGCCAGGCGATCATGGCCGCCAGCACCAGCCCGGCCTGCCAGCGCCGCC
>DATINN010000647.1:0-3453 GCA_035474175.1 Mycobacteriales bacterium
GGACGAGGGCGGCACCCAGACCGACGAGGACACCGTCCTCGGCTTCCGGCGGCTGTCGATCATCGACCTGGACAAGAGCCACCAGCCCCTGCCGTACGACGACGAGCGCTACTGGCTGCTGTTCAACGGGGAGATCTACAACTACCTGGAGCTGCGGGAGCGGCTGGTCCGCGACCACGGGGCGACGTTCGCCACCGACGGGGACAGCGAGGTGATCCTGGCCGCGTACAAGTACTGGGGCGAGCAGTGTGTGTCGCAGCTGCGCGGCATGTTCGCGTTCCTGATCTGGGACAGCGAGGAGCGGGTGCTGTTCGGCGCCCGCGACTGGTTCGGCATCAAGCCGCTGTTCACGATGACCGACTCGCGGGGCACGTTCTGGGGGTCGGAGAAGAAGTCGCTGCTGGCGCTGGCCCAGAGGGCCGGCGGCAACGGCGCCGAGCTGGACACCCGGTCGCTGCAGCACTACCTGACCCTGCAGTACGTGCCGGAGCCGGCCACCATGCACGCCGGCATCACCCGGATCGAGAGCGGCACCGCGTTCCGGCAGCGCCCGGGCGGGCCGCTGGAGACGTGGCGCTACTTCCGGCCGACGTTCCCGGTCCGCGCCGTGACGGACGAGCAGCGCCTCTACGGCGAGGTCCGCGAGGTGCTGGAGGACTCGGTCGCCAAGCACATGCGGGCCGACGTGACGGTCGGCGCGTTCCTGTCCGGCGGCATCGACTCGACCGCGATCGCCGCGCTGGCCAAGCGGCACAACCCGGACCTGATCACGTTCACCACCGGGTTCGAGCGCTCCGGCTACTCGGAGGTCGACGTGGCGGCCGAGTCCGCGGCCGCGATCGGCGTCCGGCACGTGGTCAAGACCGTCTCCCCGCAGGAGATGATGGACACGCTGCCGCTGATCGTCTGGTATCTGGACGACCCGGTGGCCGACCCGGCCCTGGTCCCGCTCTACTTCGTCGCCCGCGAGGCCCGCAAGCACGTCAAGGTGGTGCTCTCCGGCGAGGGCGCGGACGAGCTGTTCGGCGGCTACAACATCTACCGGGAGCCGGCCTCGCTGCGGCTGCTGACCGCGCTGCCCGGGCCGCTGCGGGCCGCGCTGGGCTCGGTCTCGACCCGGCTGCCGGAGGGGATGCGGGGCAAGGACCTGCTGCGCCGCGGCGCCCTCCCGCTGGAGGAGCGCTACTACGGCAACGCCCGCATCTTCCGCGACGACGAGCTCGGCCTGCTGCGCACCCGGGACCCGCAGGTGTCCTTCCGCGACGTCACCGACCCGCTGTACGCGCAGATCGCCGGGGCCGACGACGTGACCCGGATGCAGTACATCGACCTGTTCACCTGGCTGCGGGGCGACATCCTGGTCAAGGCGGACAAGATGACGATGGCCAACTCGCTGGAGCTGCGGGTGCCGTTCCTGGACCCCGAGGTGTTCACGGTCGCGTCCACGCTGCCGGTCGCCGAGCGGGTCACCAAGGAGCAGACCAAGGTCGCGCTGCGGCGGGCGCTGGCCCCGGTCGTGCCGCCGCACGTGCTGGAGCGGCGCAAGCTCGGCTTCCCGGTGCCCATCCGGCACTGGCTCAAGGACGAGATGTACGACTGGGCCCGCGACATCGTCGACTCCAGCGGCACCGACTACCTGATCGAGCGGGCCGCGGTGCTGCGGATGCTGGACGAGCACCGGGCCGGGCCGCACGACTACAGCCGCAAGCTGTGGACGCTGCTGGTCTTCATGCTCTGGCACGGGATCTTCGTGGAGCGGCGGATCGCCCCGGAGATCCCGGCGACGGTCTACCCGGTCTCGCTGTAGACCGGGGTCGGCCGCCGGGCTCGGGCCCGGCGGCCGAGCCGCGTTCCCGGCGGGCGCCGGGCCCCGATGGGCCCAGCCGCGTACTCGGCGAGCGTCGGGCCCGGATGGGCCGAGCCGCGTACTCGGCGGGCGTCGGAGCCGGGGCCGGCGGGCCGGCCCGCGGGTTCGGCGGCTCAGCCGGGGAGGTGGGCGGCGACCTCGGCGGCGGCGTCGGCGCCGTAGACCTCGCTCAGTCGGGCGGCGAACTCGGCCGGGCGCACCACGTATTCCTGCGGCCCGTCGGCCTCCAGCACCAGCGTCGCCACCGTCGCGCCGACCTGCGCCGACCGCTGTGCGGACAGCCCCCAGGCGATGCCGCCGAGGAAGCCGGAGCGGAACCCGTCGCCGACCCCGGTCGGGTCCACGATCTCGCGCGCCGGCACGACCGGGACGTGCAGCGGGGCGGCGTCCTGGGACTCGATCGTGACGCCCTGGGAGCCCAGCGTGGTGATCCGGGTGCCGACCCGCTTGAGCACCTCGCCGTCGCTCCAGCCGGTCTTCTGCTCCAGCAGCGCCTTCTCGTACTCGTTGGTGAACAGGTAGGTCGCACCGTCCACCAGCGCCTTGATGTCCTCGCCGCCCATCAGCGCCATCTGCTGGGACGGGTCGGCCGCGAACGCGTAGCCCCGGTCGCGGCACTCGTCGGTGTGCCGCAGCATCGCCTGCGGGTCGTTGGCGGCGATGCAGACCACCTCGAACCCGCCGACCCGGTGCGCGATCGGCGCCAGCTCGATCAGCCGGGCCTCGGCCATCGCACCGGTGTAGAACGAGGCGATCTGGCACTGGTCGTCGTCGGTGGTGCAGACGAACCGGGCCGTGTGCGCGGTCTCGCTGATCCGGACGGACTCGCAGTCGACGCCGTGGCGCTCCAGCCAGGACCGGTAGTCGGCGAAGTCCTCGCCGGCCGCGCCGACCAGGACCGGGCGCTCCCCGAGCTGACCCAGCCCGTACGCGATGTTGGCGCCGATGCCGCCGCGCCGGATGACCAGGTCGTCGACCAGGAACGACAGCGACACCTTGGCCAGGTGCTCCGGCAGCAGCTGCTCGGAGAACCTGCCGGCGAAGTGCATGAGGTGGTCGGCGGCGATCGAGCCGGTCACGGCGATGGGCACGGCGGCGTCCTCGTGGGGTTCGGTTCGGAGAGCGGTCAACGGCCGCACCGTCCGCGACCCCATCCAGCCTACCCGCCGGAACCATCCGCTCAGGCGCGGCGTCGCAGCCGGGACCACTTCGCCCGAGCCCTGTTCGGAGAGCGCGATGCAGACGACCCAGGCGCGGCGGCCGCTGCCGGCGATCCACGTGCACGCCGTGCTGCCGCCCGGTGCCGTCCGCCGGTCCCTGCACGGCATCCCCGCCCGGACCGACCACGGGGCGACCCGGGCGGGGACCCGCCCAGCGACAACGACGGCGAGGCCGGCCGGCGCGGGAGCCGGAGCCGGGACCGGGACCGCGACCGGGACGGGGACCCGGGTCGGGACCGGGGCCGGGCGGCGGGTGCCGGTGCGGGCCGTGCTGGTGGCCGGAACGGCCGTGCTGGTGGCCGTCCTCGCCGGCGTCGTGGGTCTGGGCGGCGGCGGGACCGCGCCCGCCCCGCCGACCCCGAGGAC
>DATINN010000648.1:0-4565 GCA_035474175.1 Mycobacteriales bacterium
CCGCGGAGCCGAGGATCGCGACCAGGCCGATGACCACCTCGGCCGATAACCCCTCGTCGAGTTGGACGCCCGCAAGCAGCACGACGCCTCCCGCCGCCAAGGCAATCCCGATCCGATCCCGCCAGCCACGGCCGGTCACACCGGCCACCACGACTGGACCGAGGAACTCGATCGCGACCGCGGTGCCGAGCGGCACCCGGGCCACCGCCTCGATGAACGCCAGCGTCAGCAGCCCGGTCACCGCGCCCAGCACGACGGTGGCCAGCAGCGTCCGGCGGCTGAACCCGCGCGGCCGGGTCAGCGCCAGCAGCACCACCCCGGCGACGGACAGCCGCAGCCAGGCCGACCCGGCCGGCGTCACGGCGTCGAACAGGTGGGTGGAGAGCGCGGCACCGAGCTGGACCAGCGCCATCGACGCGATCGCCAGGGTGGGAGCGGGGGGCCTCATGACGTCCATCGAACCCGGACCGGAAGTCCGCGTCCATCGGACGTTCCTGCAAAGACTGTTTAGACTGTACGGACGATGGACCTGGACAAGCTGCGCGCGCTGGTGGAGCTGGAGCGGCTGGGCACGATGACCCGGGTCGCGGCCGCCACCGGCTACGGCACGTCCGCGGTGAGCCAGCAGCTCGCGGCGCTGGAGCGGCAGGCCGGGGCCGCGCTGTTCGAGTCCGAGGGGCGCCGGGTCCGGCTCACCCCGGCCGGGCGCCGGCTGGCCGCGCACGGCCGCGGCATCCTCGCCGCCGTCACCGCGGCCGAGCTGGACCTGGCCGCCCAGGACGAGCCGCACGGGCTGCTGCGGGTGGCCGGTCACACGACCGCGCTGCGGGAGATGCTGGTGCCGGCGTTGCCGAAGCTGGCCGCGGCGTACCCGAAGGTGCGCATCGACCTGCACGAGAGCGAGCCGGACGAGACCGAGGCGCTGCTCGACGACGACCGGGTCGACCTCGGCCTGGTCTGGGACTACACGCTGGTGCCGCGGGTCTGGCGGCACCTGCCGGAGCTGCTGGCCCGCACGCCCATGGTGCTGGGGGTGCCGCCGGACTCGCGGGTGCCGGACCGGATCCGCAGTCCCGCCGACATGGAGGCGCTGCGGGACGTCGAGTGGATCGGCAACTCCCGCGACGGCGGCGACGACGAGCTGGCCCACCGGCTGTGCGCGATCGCCGGCTGGACGCCGCGGATCCGGCACCGCGCCGACACCCTGGCGCTGCTCGCGGACCTGGTCGCGGCCGGGATCGGGGTGTGCATGCTGCCGGCCGGTTCGCCGGACGCGGCCCGGGTCCGTACGGTCGCGCTCGACCTGGTCCGGCCGGACGTCCGGGTCTGGTCGCTGGTGCGGGCCGGCACCGAGTCCTGGCCCGCGAGCGCGGCCGTGATCCGCCACCTCGTTACGCCGTCGGCATAGGCCCTACCGCCGGCGCCGATTACCGCGCATGCTTGATTGCACTGCAACGGTGTAATCACACGCGGAGGCGGACATGGGCGGACGAGGACGAGGCTGGGACGGGCCCGGGCGCGGGTTCCGCGGCCGCGGCGGCTGGCAGCAGGCCGACCTGCCGCCGGCCGACGACGCGGCGGGCTGGTTCTCCGGGCGGCTGCCGGACGGCTGGTTCACCGGATCGCCCGAGGTGACCGTGGACCGGGACGAGATCCTGATCGTCGGCACGCTGGAGGCCCCCGGCGTCGAGGGTGACGCCGCCGCGGTGAGCGCGGCCGAGGCCGGCCGGATCAGCCGGTTCCGGGAGGACACCCGGGACGAGCGGATCGCGATCGCGCAGGAGGCCGAGCACCGGTACGGGCGGAAGGTCGCCTGGGGCGCGCAGGCCGGCGGGACGCGGCAGCTGTTCACCACGCTGTCGGCGCCGGTGATGACCCGGCTGCGGCAGCCGGAGCGGCAGGTGCTGGACACGCTGGTCGGCGCCGGGGTGGCGCGGTCCCGGTCGGAGGCGCTGGCCTGGTGCGTGCGGCTGGTCGGCGAGCACACCGAGGACTGGCTCAGCGGCCTGCGCGAGGCCATGAGCGAGGTCGATCGCCTCCGCGCCCAGGGCCCGGACGGCCCCCGGCCCACCGAGAGCTGAGGTGGCGCGCTCCCGCTAGGGTCTGGGGATGCGCGCCGCTGTCTTCGAGGGCCCCGGGAACATCCGGATCCAGGACGTCCCCGACCCCGAGGTCGAGCTCAGCACCGACGCGGTCGTCCGCGTCGTGTCGGCCGCGCTCTGCGGCTCCGACCTCTGGTCCTACCGGGGCTACGGGCAGCGCCAGCCGGGGGAGCGGATCGGGCACGAGTTCCTCGGCGTCGTCACCGACGTCGGCCCCGACGTCCGGACCGTACGGACCGGTGACCTGGTCATCTCCCCGTTCACCTGGTCCGACGGCACCTGCGAATACTGCCTGTCCGGCCTGACCACGTCCTGCGTCGACGGCGGCATCTACGGCGAGCCCGGCCACGACGGCGCCCAGGGCGAGGCCGTGCGCGTCCCGCACGCGGACGGCACCCTGGTCGTGGTCCCGCCGGCGCTGCGCGACGCCGACCCCGACCTGCTGCTGCCGCTGTGCGACGTGCTGCCCACCGGTCACCACGCCGCCGTCTCGGCCGGGGTGAGGTTCGGCCACCGCGTCGTCGTCATCGGCGACGGAGCGGTCGGGCTGTGCGCGGTGCTCGCCGCCCGCCGGCTCGGCGCCGAGAGCGTCACCGTCATCGGCCACCACGAGCAGCGGCTGGAGCTGGCCCGCCGGCTCGGCGCCACCGACGTGGTCATGGGCCGGGGCGACAGCGCGGCCGAGCAGGTCATCACGCTCACCGGCGGCGCCCACGCCGTGCTGGAGTGCGTCGGCGCCCAGGCCGCGCTGGACACCGCGATCGCGGTCGCCCGCGACGGCGCCACCATCGGCTACGTCGGGGTGCCGCACCTGGTCGACGGCATCGACCTGTCCCAGCTGTTCAACCGCAACATCGACCTGGCCGGCGGCATCACCCCGGCCCGGACATACCTGCCCGAGCTGATGACCGACATCGCGCTCGGCACCCTCAACGCCAGCGCCGTCTTCGACTCGGTGGTCGACCTGGCCGGCGTGCCGGAGGGCTACCTGGCGATGGACGGCCGCAAGTCGGTCAAGGTCCGCGTGGACGTGTCCGCCGTCTAGTAGACGGCCAGCCAGACCGCGACCATGTGACAGGTCGCGGCGACGATCGTGCACAGGTGGAACACCTCGTGGTAGCCGAACGTGCGCGGCCACGGGTCGGGCCGCTGCAGGCCGTACACGATGCCGCCGAAGGTGTAGATCAGGCCGCCGACGATGACGAGCACGAACGTGGCCACGCCGCCGTTCGTGAACAGACTCGGCAGCACGAACACCGCCACCCAGCCCAGACCCAGGTAGAGCGGCACCCCCAGCCAGCGCGGTGCCGTGATCCACGACGTCTTGAGCAGAACCCCCGCCAGCGCGCCCACCCAGACGACGGTGAGCACGATCCGGCCGGTCCGTTCCGGCATCGCCAGCACCGCGAACGGCGTGTACGTCCCGGCGATGAACACGAAGATCATCGAGTGGTCCATCCGGGCCAGCAGCGCGTGCCGGCTCGGGCGGGACCAGTTGACCCGGTGGTAGATCGCGGAGATGCCGAACAGCAGGCACACGGTCACCGCGTAGATGGAGGTGGCCACGGCGGCCTCGCTGCCCCGGGTGGTGCCGACCACGGAGACGAGCACGATGCCGGCGGCGACCGCGACGGCGAACGCCCACAGGTGCAGCCAGCCGCGCAGCCGCGGCCGGGCGGCCAGCTTCTCCGCAAGGGTGTCGGTCACTCGATCGAGGTTACCGACCGGTTCCGGGCCCCGGCTGTGGTGCTGACCGCAGAATTCCGGCCCGGATTTCGTCGCCGGCCGCTCCTGGAACGACCCGGACGCTCCTCGAACGACGCGGACGCTGCTCGAACGACCCGGACGGACCCGCAGGGCCGCGTACTCTGCACGCGTGGCTCTGCGTGACCTGCTCTACACGGTGTACGAGCGGCGGTTGCGTCGCCAGCTGGCCGGTCGGCCTGTCCCGCGGCACGTCGGGGTGATGTGCGACGGCAACCGGCGCTGGGCCCGCGCCGCCGGGGCCGGTGACGACGTCAGCTTCGGCTACCTGGCCGGCGCCGACCGGATCGAGGACGTGCTGCGCTGGAGCGCGGACGCCGGCGTCGAGGTCGTGACGCTGTGGCTGCTGTCCACCGACAACCTGGTCCGGCCCGAGTCGGAGCTGCGGCCGCTGCTGCGGATCATCGAGGAGCTGGTCACCGACCTGGCCGCCGACCGCGCGGGCTGGCGGGTCAAGCTGGTCGGGTCCCTCGACCTGCTGCCGCCGGAGACCGCGCAGGTGCTCAAGGAGGCGGCCGAGAGCACGTCCGGGCGGCGCGGGCTGGCGGTCAACATCGCGGTCGGGTACGGCGGGCGGCAGGAGATCGCCGACGCCGTCCGGTCCCTGCTCCACGAGCACGCCGCCGCCGGCACCTCCATCGAGGAGCTGGCCGAGGTGCTCGACGTCGACCACATCGCCGAGCACCTCTACACCCGCGG
>DATINN010000649.1:0-4154 GCA_035474175.1 Mycobacteriales bacterium
TCGTGGTCTCCGCCGGCCCGGCCCACTCGCCGGTGGAGGACGACGACCTCTACGCCGAGCTGTCCCGGCGCCGCACGGTCCCGGCCGCCGTCCTCGGCCGCCCGGTGCCGGCCGACCTCCGGATCGAGCTGTCGGACCGGATCCGGGCCGAGGGCGCGGCGGCCCGGTGGCTGAGCCGGACCGCGGACCGGTCACTGCTCGCGGACCTGGTCCGGCGCACCGCGGCCGAGCTGCGGGCCGAGCCGGCTCCCGCCGCCGCGGGGCCGGTGGAGCTCCCGCCGGTGTCGCTGGTGATCGGCACCGCCGATGACCACCGCGCGCACTGGCTGCGCGCCGGGCAGGCCCTGCACCACGCGCTGCTGTGCGCGTCCCGGGCCGGCTACGCGGCGTCGTTCCGCAGCGAGCTGGTCGAGGTGCCGCTGCTGCGGGAGCGGCTGCGGCTCACGCTGGGGTTGCCCGGCTGCCCGCAGGTCCTGCTCGGCCTGGGCCCGGCCCCCGACCAGCCCCTGCCGCCCACGGCCCGCCGCCCCCTCACCGAGGTGCTCCGCGCCTGACCCCGCCCGGTCGTCCCGTCGAGGGCGCCGACGGGACCGGCCGGCGCCGTGCGGGCAGGGCTGGGGACACGCTCGCCGCCCGCACCGGCTGACGCCGCGGGCCGGCCGGTAGCGTCGGGCGGATGCCACAGCTGCTCGTGCGCCGCCCCTCTCCCCGGCTCGCGCACGGCGAGCTCACCCACCTGCCGCGGGTGGACGTCGACGCGGCGCTGGCCCGGGAGCAGTGGGCGGCGTACGTCGAGGCGTTCCGGTCCCGCGGCTGGACGGTCGTGGAGGTGGACCCGGCCGACGACCATCCGGACGGGGTGTTCGTCGAGGACGCGCTGGTGGCCTTCGGCGACCTGGTCGTGCTCTGCCGGGCGGGCGCCGAGTCCCGCCGCGGCGAGGCCGGCACCGCCCGGGCGGCCGCCGCCGGGCTGGGCGTCCGGACCGCCGAGATCACCGCGCCGGGAACGCTCGACGGCGGCGACGTCCTCAAGATCGGCCGCACCGCCTACGTCGGCGCGTCGAGCCGCACCAACGCGGCCGGGATCGCGCAGCTGCGGGAGCTGGTCGAGCCGCTCGGCTGGAGGGTGGTCGAGGTGCCGGTGACCAAGGTGCTGCACCTGAAGTCGGGGGTGACCGCGCTGCCCGACGGCACGGTGATCGGATTCGCGCCGCTGGTCGACGATCCGGGCCGGTTCTCCGACTTCCTGCCGGTCCCCGAGGCGCACGGATCGGCGGTGGTCGTGCTGGACCCGGCCACGGTCCTCATGTCCGCCGACGCGCCGCGGACCGCGGCCCTGCTCCGCGACCGCGGGCTGACCGTGGTCACCACCCCGGTCACCGAGTTCGAGAAGCTCGAGGGCTGCGTCACCTGCCTGTCCGTACGGGTGCGGACCTGAGCGATGCCCTGACGGGCAGTATCAGCTGTGCACGACCTCCCCTCCTCCGGACGAGACCGTCGACGAGGGGTAAGAGATGCGTGCCGCAACAGCGATGTCCGACCGGCCCGGCAGCACGACCGGGACCGGTGCCACCACCGGGACGGGGGTGCCCCGGCGCCGCGTCCGGCCCGGCCTGGCGCAGCTCGACCCGGCCGAGGCGGCCCGCTGGCGGAGCCGGCTCGACCGCACCGAGCGCCCGTGCGGGTGCAAGTCCGGGGCGGCGGCCATGCTGGCCGCGTTCGTCGCCTGGCCGGTGTGGGCCGTCGTCCACGGCGTCACCCCGACCCCGGCCGGGATCGCCGGCCCGGTGCTGGCGTACCCGGTCGTCGTGATCGGGGGCGCGCTGGGCGGCAAGGTGGCCGGCATCCTCACCGGCCGGCTCCGCCACCGGATCGCGCTGGCGCGGCTGGCCCGCCGTGTCGCCGCCGCGCGCGGCACCGTGGGGGGCTGAGATGTCCCTCTGCGGCACGATCATCCGCCGGCTCTACTGGTGGGAGCGGCAGTCCCAGATCACGCTCTCGACGCTGTGCCGGATCGAGGCGCTCGAGCGCTGCGCCGACTGGAAGGACGAGGGGGCGAACACCTGCACGCAGACCCGGGACGAGGGTTACCAGGCCTGCACCCGGCAGGAGGACCAGGGCCACCGGGACTGCTGTGACTGGTGGCCGTGCAGCTGGGCCTGCGATGCGTGGGTGTGGATCTCCCACCTCGTCTGCGTCGCCTGGACCTGGATCTCCAACATCGTCTGTGTGGTGTGGACCTGGATCTCGAAATGGGTCTGCCGGATCGTCTACTGGATCTGGACGACGGTGTGCCGGATCGTCGTCTCGATCATCTCCTGGTTCATCCGCCGGGTGCTGACCTGGATCGTGACCATCCCCTGCCAGCTCGGCGATCCCGCGCTGGACCCGCGGATCCGGCACATCTTCGTGCTGGTGCTGGAGAACCGGTCCTTCGACCACATGCTCGGCGCGACCCCGATCCGCGGCCGGGACGCGGAGACCGGCGCCCCGACGCAGACCCGGCGCCGGCCCGACGACGCGTTCAACGACGTGCGCGACAGCAGCGGTGCGGTGACCCACCACTGCGTGGTCGGCACCGGGCAGAAGCGGTCGGTCGGCACCGACCCCGGGCACGAGTTCGGCAACACGCTGCTGGCGCTGTGCGGCCTCGGCCCGGACGGCACGCCGCCGGCGTACCCGCCGTATCCCGGCACGATCGACAACAGCGGCTACGCGCAGAACTTCGCCGACGCCCACCCCGGCGACCCGGGCACGATCATGCTGTCCTACACCGAGCAGGACGTCCCGGTGCTCACGGCGCTGGCGCGGGAGTTCGCCGTCTGCGACAACTGGTTCTCCTCGATGCCCGGGCCGACCTGGCCGAACCGCTACTTCTACCACGCGGCCTCCTCGGCCGGGCTCGACGACAGCCCCGGCGGCTTCGACTCCGGGCTGACCGAGCTGCTGTCCGGACTGGTCTTCGACAACGGGACCGTCTACGACCTGCTCGACTCCGAGAACATCGACTGGGCCGTCTACCACGGCGACGCCTTCCCGCAGGTCATGTCGCTGGCCGGGATGGACCTGCTGACGATGCAGACCCGGTTCCACGACATGGACGACTTCGAGGAGGACCTGGCGGACGGCTCGATCGCCAACTTCGTCTTCCTCGAGCCCGACTACGGGGACGACATCACCGGCAACACCTACCGCTGCGGGGCCTCCCAGCACCCGCTGGACGACATCACCCACGGCGAGCGCCTGATCAAGCGGGTGTACGAGGCGATCCGCGGTTCCGACCTGTGGGGCCAGAGCATGCTCGTGGTCGCCTACGACGAGGGCGGCGGCTTCTTCGACCACGTGCCGCCCGGCCGGACCGTGCCGCCGGGCGACTCGGTGACCGACCCGGTCAACGACCACCACGGCTTCGACTTCAGCCAGCTGGGCACCCGGATCCCCGCCGTCGTCTGCTCGCCGTGGATCCCGCGCAACGTCATCGACCACCGCCCGTACGAGCACGCGTCGGTGCCGGCGACGGTGGAGCGGCTGTGGGGGCTGCCGGCGATGACCGGCCGGGACGCGCACGTCCGGTCGCTGGCCGACCTGCTGACGCTGGCGGCGCCGCGGACCGACGCGCCGGAGACGTTGCCGGACGCCGCCCCGCCGGACGTCGAGTGCCCCGGCGACGACGACACCCCGCCGCCGCCCGACGCGGACCGCCGGCACCGCGCCACCCTGTTCGACACGGTCACCCTGGCCCGGGCGGCGCAGGCCGACCCGGCCGCGATCACGTCGACCACGAGGGCGTTCCTCGACGTCGCGTTGCGCCGCGACCTGCTGCTGGCACCGCCGACCGAGCGGCGGCCCATCTTCGAGCAGGTGCGGGGGTTCCGGACCATGGGCGAGGCCGCGCTCTACGTCCGGGCGGTGCGGACCGAGACCGCCCGCCCGGTCGGCACGCCCGGGCCGCGGCGGCGGTTCCGCCGCCGGCCGCTGAGCCGGTACGGCGACCCGGCCCGCGGCAGGTGAGGGGCTGACGCCCGCGCGGCGCGACCCGGCCGGCCGGTGACCGGCCGGCCCGGGCGGGCGCCCGCGCGGGGCGGGTGAGGAGCTGACGGCCGCGCCCGCGCGCGGCAGGTGCGGGGCTGACGGCCGCGCCCGCGCGGGGCGGG
>DATINN010000650.1:0-2143 GCA_035474175.1 Mycobacteriales bacterium
CCCCAGCTACCGCGAGCCCGGCGGCAACGTCGCCTTCGAGGCGATGGGCTACGGGCTGCCGCTGGTCGTCTGCGACCGCGGCGGCCCCGGCGCGGCCGTGGACGACTCCTGCGGGATCCGGGTGCCGGCCCGGACGCCGGACCAGCTCGCCGCCGACGTCGCGGCCGCGGTCGCCGAGCTGGTCAAGGACCCGCAGCGGCGCCGCGAGCTCGGGGCCGGGGCGCGGCGGCGGGTGACGGAGGTCGGCCTGTGGCCGGGCAAGCTCGACCGGGTCGAGCAGCTCTACCGGGACCTGTGAGCATGCGCATCCTCGTCCACCGGCACGACGCGGTCGAGATCGCTGCCGGCCCGGTTGCCCGCGCGGGACGCGACCGGGCAGCGACGCGGTGATCGTCTACCTGGCCGGCGCCCGCTGGGACGCCGTGGCCGGCACCGACCGGCACCTGGCCGAGGCGCTCGGCCGGCACGAGCCGGTGCTCTGGGTCGACCCGCCGATGTCCTGGATCGGGCAGCGGCGCCGCAAGGTCACGGCCGCCCGGCTGAGCACCGTCGCGCCCGGGGTGACGCGGCTGCGCACGGTCGCCCCGCCCGGGGTGACCCGGCCCGGGATCCGGGTCGTGGCCCGGCTGCTGGTCCGCCGGGGCGTGCGCCGGCTGCTGGCCCGGACCGGGCAGCGGGCCCGCGCGGTCGTGCTCAGCTCGCCCGAGCCGCTGCTGCCGGGCTGGAGCGGCGTGACCCGGATCTACTACGCCACCGACGATTTCGTCGCCGGCGCGCCCCTGCTCGGCTTCACCCGCGCGTACGCCGAGAAGGTCCAGGCCGCCAACCTGGCCGCGGCCGACCACGTGCTGGCCGTGTCCGAGACGCTGGTCGAGACGCTGCGGGCCGGTGGCCGCCCGGTCGCGCTGATGCCCAACGGCTGCGCCCCCGTCGCCCCCGCGCCACCCGCGCCGGAGGTGACCCTGCCGGGTCCGGTGGCGGGCGTGCTGGGCCAGCTCAACGAGCGGCTCGACCTCGACTTCCTGGCGGCGGTGGCCGCGGACGGGCAGAGCCTGCTGCTGGTCGGCCCCCGGTACGAGCAGGACCCGGAGACCCGCCGCCGGCTGGACGAGCTGATCGCCCGGCCGACCGTGCAGTGGGTGGGCCGGCAGCCGGCCGAGCGGCTGCCGGAGTTCCTGGCCGCGATGGACGTGGGGCTCACGCCGTACCGGGACACGGCCTTCAACCGGGCCAGCTTCCCGCTGAAGACGCTGGAATACCTGGCCGCCGGACTGCCGGTGGTGTCGACCGACCTGCCCTCGGCCCGCTGGCTGGGCACCGACCACGTCGACCTGGCCTCGGCCGCGGACAAGTTCGCGGCGCTGGTCCGGTCCCGGCTGGCCGAGCCCGGGACGGCGGAGCTGGCCGCGGACCGGCGGGCGCTGGCCGCCGGGCACAGCTGGGACGCCCGGGCCGAGCAGCTGCTGGCGCTGATCCGGTGACCCACTCCGTGCACCGGCCGAGCCGCCGCCGGGTCGCCGTGCTCGGCGTGCTGGCCGTCGCCGCCGGGCTGTCGGCGCTGGGCTGGTCCGACCACCAGGAGCGCACTCCCGCCGCCGACAGCACGCCCGCGGCGACGACGCCGGCGGTCACCGCCACGTCCGGGCCGCCGCCGACCGCCGGTGCCGCCGCCGCGGCGCCGGTGCCGTCGCTGGGCACCGCGATCCCGACCACCCCGAGCCGGTCGGGCACCCCGACGCCGACCCCGTCCCCGACCCGGCGGCCCGCCGGCCCGACCGGCTGCGCGGCGTCCCCGTCGGCCTGCGGCTACCCGGACGGGTCCAACACCGGGGTGCCGAACGGTGTCGCCCTCCGGCCGTCGAAGTCCGTGGACGCCGACAAGAACGGTCAGGTCATCGACGGGCTGGACGTCACCGGTGAGATCAACGTGGTCGCGTCGAACGTGACCATCCGCAACACCCGGGTGACCGGCGGCGGGGACTGGGTGGTGGTGGTCCGGCCGGGCGCGGCGAACCTGCGGATCGAGGACTCGGAGCTGCAGACCCCCGCCGGTTCACCACAGGACATCGCCTGCGTGCTGAACATCGGCGACACCAGACCCACCATCCTGCGCACCGACATCCACGGCTGCTCCGCCGGCGTC
>DATINN010000651.1:0-3311 GCA_035474175.1 Mycobacteriales bacterium
GGCTTCCGGCCGGCGCCGCGCTGCTGCCCGGCGGCGATCGCCGGGGCTGGCTCGCCGCCCAGGCGGTCACCGCCCTGCTGGCGAACCATCTGCTGCTAACCACGTGGTGACGCGCGTCCGGCGCTCCCCGTGGTGACGCGCGTCCGGCGATCCATCTGGTGCCGCGGCCCCGGCGCTCAGGCGCCGGCCGCGATCAGCCCGATGCCGGCGCCGAGCAGCAGGGGCAGGTGGCTGGTGCCCGTGTTGGGCAGCTGCGGGGCGGCGGCCGGCGGCGGGGTGACGGCGGGCGGCGCGGGCGGCGTCGGCACCGGGGTGGCGACCGCCGGCAGCACCGTCACCCGCACCGTCCCGAACACGCCCTCACTGGTCAGGCACTCGTAGTCGAACCGGTCCGGCCCGGTGTAGCCGGCCACCGACCGGTACGCGAACCCGCGGTCGGTGCCCCGGACCGTGCCGTGCCGCGGCCCCGGCGGGCGCAGGAACAACGCCACCGCGCACACGTCGCCGCTGGTGAACGTCTCCCCCGAGCGGACCCGGACGGCCAGGTCGTGGCGGGTCGGGCAGGAGAAGAAGCCGGACGCGGTGGCGAGGACCGCGGAGGTGTCCAGCCGCCGCACGGCCAGCTCGAACGGACCGTCCCCGGGCCGCACCGACGCCGTGGCGGTGTCGTCGGCGGCCACGTCCAGGGTCACGGCCGGGACGCGGGCCTGGTTGAGGAAGGCGCCCACGCTCACGGTCGCGGCGGTGGTGTTGCGCGCCGTCACGACGACGGCCTGGGCGGCGCAGTCGACCGTGGCGGTCGCGGTGACCGTGCCGCCGGGCGCCACGGTCGTCGGGGGCGGCGACACGGGCGGCGACACGGGCGGCGACACGGGCGAGACCGGCGGCGACACGGGCGAGACCGGCGGCGACACCGGCACCGCCGGCGGCACCGGGACCGCCGGTGGCGCTCCCGGCCCGGAGCCGGGCGACCCGCCCGGCCCGGCCACCGCCGTACCGGCGGTCAGCGGCAACGCGATCAGGAGCAGGGCGCCGGCGAACAGGACACGAGCCGCCGTGCGGGGAGCCGCGGTCATGGCGGGGGACGATATACCCCCTGACGCGACGTTGGGTCAGCTCGGCGAAGGTTCCTCGCCGTCGTCCGGCGCGTCCGGATCGACCGACCCGCCGCTGGAGGCGGGCGCCGGCGCCGCGGCCGAGGGCAGCAGCGCGCTGAGCGCGGCCCCGTGCACCCGGCGGAACGTCCGGTTGGGCCGGCTCCGCTCCAGCACCGCGACCTCCAGCGAGGCCGCCTGCAGGTCCCGCGGCTTGCCGTTGTCGGCGCCGACCGAGCCCAGCCCCCGGATCGCGAGCGCGAGCGCGTCGGTGAGCGAGAGCCCGGCCGTGTAGCCGTCCTTGAGCGCGGCCACGATCGGGTCGCCCTGGCCGCCCAGCACGACGTACTCCGGCTCGTCGAAGATCGCGCCGTCGAACAGGATCCGGTAGAGCCGGTCGTCCTCCGGCGTCGCCCCGACCTCGCCCACGCAGATCTCCACCTCGTACGGCTTCTGCTCGGTGGTGAAGATCGAGTTGAGCGTCTGCGCGTACGCATTCGCCAGGGCCCGGCCGGTGACGTCGCGCCGGTCGTAGGAGTAGCCCCGGATGTCGGCCAGCCGGATCCCGGCCACCCGCAGCGTCTCGTACTCGCTGTAGCGGCCGACGGCGGCGAAGCCGATGCGGTCGTAGATCTCGCCGACCTTGTAGAGCGTGCTGGACGGGTTCTCGGCGACGAACAGGACGCCCTCGGCGTACTTGAGGGCGACGACCGGGCGGCCGCGCATGATGTTCTTCCGCGCGTATTCGGCGCGGTCCCGCATGATCTGCTCAGCGGAGGCATAGAACGGCGTGGTCATGACGGTGTCTCCCTCCGGCTCAGATCGGGTTGGCGGTGCGCTCGGCCACGATGGCCTCGGCCAGCGCGCCGACCTCGTCGTCCGGCACCCGGGTGACACCCTCGGCGGTGGCCAGCATGATCACCGGGAAGATCCGGCGGACCAGGTCGGGACCGCCGGTGGCGGAGTCGTCGTCGGCCGCGTCGTAGAGCGCCTCGACCGCGACCCGGACGGCATCCTCCCGGGCCAGGGCCGGCCGCCACAGCTTCTTCAGCGCCCCGCGGGCGAAGATCGAGCCGGAACCGATGCCGGCGAAGTTCTGCTCCTCGTACGGCCCGCCGGTGACGTCGTAGGAGAAGATCCGGCCCGTCGGCGCGCCGGTCTCGGCGTCGTTGTCGAAGCCGGCGAACAGCGGCAGCACCGCCAGGCCCTGCATGGCCGCGCCCAGGTTGCCGCGGATCATGCTGGCCAGCCGGTTGGCCTTGCCGTCCAGCGTGAGCAGCGTGCCCTCGATCTTCTCGTAGTGCTCCAGCTCCAGCTGGAACAGCCGGATCATCTCGATGCCGATGCCCGCGGTGCCGGCGAAGCCGACCACGCTGTAGGCGTCGGCCGCCGACACCTTCTCGATGTCGCGCTGGGCGATCATGTTGCCCATCGTGGCCCGGCGGTCGCCGGCCATGAGGACACCGCCGGCGTACGTCGCGGCGACGATCGTCGTCGCGTGCGGCGCCAGGTCGCCGACCGGGCCCGGCGGCAGCGGGCGCCGGCCGGGCAGCAGGTCGGGCGAGGTGGAGCGGAGGAAGTCCGAGAACGACGGCATCCCCGACCGCAGGTATTCGGCGGGCAGCCGGCCGGCAGGGTGGTCAGCGGACACGGAACTCCTCGGTCGTCGTCGGGACGGTGGCCGGGTCGACCCTAGCGATCACTGCCCGCCCTTCTGGACGTACCCGCGGACGAACTCCTCCGCGTTCTCCTCCAGCACGTCGTCGATCTCGTCGAGGATCGCGTCGACGTCCTCGGAGAGCTTCTCGTGCCGCTCCTGGACGTCGGACTCGACGCTCGCCTCGACCTCGTCGGTCTCCTCGGTGCGCCGGGTGGCCCTGCTCTGGCCGCCGCCGGTCTCTCGTGTCGCCATCAGAACCTCCGCTGTGCCGGGGTTCCGACATTAGTCGGCGATCACGACCACGGCACGCGAGGTCACCCGCCGGACAGCGCCTCGACGAGCGCGTCCGCCGTGGGCGAACGGTCCAGCAGCGCGCCCACGTGGGCCTTGGTGCCGCGCAGCGGCTCCAGCGTCGGCACCCGCACCAGCGACTCGCGGCCCAGGTCGAAGATGACCGAGTCCCAGGACGCCGCCGCGACCTGCGTCGGGTAGCGGCGCAGGCACTCGCCGCGGAAGTAGGCCCGGGTGTCGACCGGGGCCGCGGCCACGGCGTCGAG
>DATINN010000652.1:0-3126 GCA_035474175.1 Mycobacteriales bacterium
GCAACGCCGGCTGGAACGGCGCGATCGCGCCCGGCGGCTCGGTGCTGCCGGGCTTCGACGTCGCCTACCCCGGCACGTTCGTGGCCCCGGCCAACTGCCTGATCAACGGCGGCTCCTGCGCCGGCGGCACCACCCCGCCGCCGCCCGCGGACACCACGGCGCCGTCGGTGCCGGGCGGCCTGCGCTCGACCGGCACGACCTCGGCCTCGGTCTCGCTGGCCTGGACGGCGTCGACCGACAACGTCGGCGTCACCGGCTACGACGTCTACCGCAACGGCACCCTGGCGACCACGGTGACCGGGACGGCCGCGACGGTGTCCGGCCTGACCCCGTCCACGGCCTACTCGTTCGCCGTCGCCGCGCGCGACGCCGCCGGCAACGTGTCCGCCCGCGGCGCCGCGCTGTCGGTGACGACCGCGGCCGGCACCCCGCCGCCGCCCCCGCCGCCGGGCGGGAAGAAGAAGGTCGGCTACTTCGCCCAGTGGGGCATCTACGGCCGCAACTTCCCGGTCAAGTCGCTGGACACGCTGGCCATGGCGGGCAAGCTGACCACGGTCAACTACGCGTTCGAGAACGTCGGGTCCGACGGCCGCTGCTTCGAGGCCAACGCGCTGGGCCAGGGCGACGCGTTCGCCGACTACCAGAAGACGTTCGACGCGGCCACGTCGGTCAGCGGCGTCGCCGACACGTTCAGCCAGCCGCTGAAGGGCAACTTCAACCAGCTGCGCCAGCTCAAGGCCAAGTACCCGAACCTGTCCGTGCAGCTGTCGATCGGCGGCTGGACGTACTCCAAGTTCTTCTCCGACGCGGCGCTGACCGACGCGTCCCGGCAGGCGCTGGTCTCCTCCTGCATCGACCTGTTCCTCAAGGGCAACCTGCCCCCGATCCAGGGCGACCCGTCCGGCGGTCCCGGGTCCGCCGCCGGCATCTTCGACGGGATCGACGTCGACTGGGAGTGGCCGGGCTCGGAGGGCAACACCGGCAACGTGATCCGGCCCGCCGACAAGCACAACTTCACGCTGCTGATGGCCGAGTTCCGCCGCCAGCTGGACGCGTACGGCGCGACCGTGGGCAAGCACTTCTCGCTCTCGGCGTTCCTGCCGGCCGACCCGGCCAAGATCGCGGCCGGGTTCGAGGTGCCGCAGATCTTCAGCTCGCTGGACTGGGGCACCGTGCAGGGCTACGACTTCCACGGCGCGTGGGAGGCGACCACCATGCACCAGGGCAACCTGTTCCCGGTGGCCGGTGACCCGTCGCCGGTGAAGTTCTCCGGCGACCTGGCGATCAGCACGTACACGTCGCAGGGGGCGCCGGCGGCCAAGCTGCTGCTGGGCGTGCCGTTCTACGGGCGGGGCTGGACCGGGGTGCGCAGCACCAACAACGGCCTGTTCCAGCCGGGCACCGCGGCCACCGGCACCTGGGAGGCCGGCATCGAGGACTACAAGGTGCTCAAGAACCGGGCCGGCACCCGGTTCCGGGACACCGCGGCCGGGGCGCTGTGGCTCTACGACGGCACCAACTGGTGGTCGTACGACGACCCGACGGTCATCGCGCAGAAGACCTCGTACGTGAAGACCAAGGGACTCGGCGGGGTGATGGTCTGGGAGCTGGACGGTGACGACGGGTCGCTGATGACCGCGGTCGACGCCGGGCTCAGGTAAGGGGGCACGGGCGGGGCCCGGGGAGGCGTGGCAGCGGACCTCCCCGGGCCCTTTCACGCCCTGGTCAGGATCTCGCCGCCGCCCGCGGCGACGAGGACGGTGTGCTCGGCGTGGGCGGCCCGGGAGCCGTCGGCGGTCAGCACGGCCCAGCCGTCGCGCTTGCGCTTGTAGCGGCCGGCGCCGAGCACCAGCATCGGCTCGATCGCGATCGTGTTGCCGGCCCGGAGCCGGTAGCGGGCGGCGTCGTCCGTGGGCTGGTTGGCGATGAACGGCGGCTCGTGCATCCGCTGCCCGATCCCGTGCCCGCCGTGGTCGGCGAGCTGCTCGTAGCCGTGCTTGCGGGCGACGGCGTCGATCGCGACGGCCACGTCCCGCAGCGTCGCCCCCGGCACGGCCGCGCCGATCCCCGCCGCCAGCGCCTCCTCGGTCGCCAGCCGCAGCGCCTCCTCCTCCGCCGCGGGCGGTCCGATGTGGACGGTGATGGCGGAGTCGCCGTGCCAGCCGTCGACGATCGCGCCGCCGTCGACGGTGAGCAGGTCACCCTCGTGCAGCCGGCGCCCGCTCGGCCGCCCGTGCACGACGACCTCGTTGGGGCTCAGGCACAGCACCCCGTCGTACGGGCGGGTGCCGGGGCTGGGGGCGTAGCCGAGGAAGGACGGCGTGGCGCCGGCGTCGTCGATCACGGTGCGGGCCAGGTCGTCGAGCTCGCGCAGCTTGACGCCGGGCACGGCGGCGGCCCGGACGGCGGCGAGCACCTCGGCCACGACCCGGCCGGCCGCGCGCATGCTGTCCAGCTCGGTCGCGGTCCGGATCGGCAGCGTGTGGTCCATGGGAAGCACGGTACAACTATCCCGGGATAGTTATGCCATGGGGTAAGGTCGCGACATGGTCCGGGAGCCGCTCAACGAGCACGACCGGGCCCGCGGGCTGGCCCTGGGCGCCGCCCTGCGCCGGGCCCGGGGCGAGCTGCCGGTCCGCGAGCTGGCCGCCCGGGCCGGGCTGGCCGAGGAGACGATCCGCAAGATCGAGCGCGGCGGGGTGCCGACGCCGGCCCTGTTCACCGTGGCCGCGATCGCCGCGGTGCTGGAGATCCCGCTCGACGAGCTGGTCCGCGCCGCCAGCGGGACCACCCACACCGCGGTCGCCTGAGCCGGGCGCACCTCAGCTCCGGACCCACACCGACCCGCGCTCGGCGGGATCCCGGGCCGCCTCTGCCGCAGGCCCGGCGGGATCCCCGGCCTCCGCCCGACCCGCAGCCTCCCCGGCGCCCCCGGTGCCAGACTGGCCGGCGCCCCCGGTGCCGGACTGGCCGGCGTCCGCGGGCCAGGGCCGGCCGGCGTCCTCGGTCCCGGACTGGGCGGCGTCCGCGGTCCCGGGCCGGCCGGCGTCCGCGGTCCCGGGCCGGGCGGCGTCCGCAGTCCCGTGCCGACCGACATCCCCGGCGGCGTCCGCCGTCCCGGCCCGG
>DATINN010000653.1:0-3895 GCA_035474175.1 Mycobacteriales bacterium
CTGCCCGGGCTCAACGAGCACTCCTCCGGGAAGCCGGCCTCCGACGCCGCACCGGCCACGTCGGCGGACTCCTCGGCGCGCGGCTCCTCGTCCGGCTCGACCTCGGGCGGGACGCGGGACCGGCTGTCGGCCTCGGGCACGACGTCGTCGTACGGCGGGTACTCCGGGATCCCCGGCGTGCCGGCCGGGGCGTCGTTCCCGTCCTCCGTCGTGGTACCGGGCCTGTCGGCGGGCTCCTCGGGCTCCTCGGGCTCTTCTGGCTCCGCGGGTTCGGGCGGCTCCGGCGCGTCCGGCACCGGCGGCACCACGGCGACGAACCCCACCGGCGGCGGCACCGCGACCTCGCCCACCGATCCTGGCAACCCGGCCCCACCGGCCGAGGACCCGACCGACCCCGCGCCGCCCGTCGAGGACCCCACGGATCCGGCGCCGCCGGTCGAGGACCCGACCGACCCCGCGCCGCCCGTCGAGGACCCGACCGACCCGGCTCCCCCGGTCGAGGACCCCACGGACCCGGCCCCGCCGGACACGCCCCCGGACACCCCGCCCGACACACCGCCGGCCGACCCGCCCGCGGACCCGCCCGCCGACCCGCCGGCGGATGAGCCCCCCGCGGACGCCCCGGCCGACAACCCGCCCGCCGACGCCCCACCGGCCGACCCGGCGCCCGCCCCGGAGAGCGCTGTCCCCGCCCCCACCGCAACACCCTGACCCTCACCAACCCAAGCCGGCCACCCCGCTGCACCGGCCGGAGCATGCGGGTGAGCCCAGCACCAGTCCCGTGAGCCGCACTGGCTGACCGCGCCGCGATCCGCAACGCCGGGCCGGCAAATGCGCTGCCGGGCCGCGGCGGGTCGTGGCGCGGCTTCGTGGGTCAGTCGGTGAGGTCTCGGGCTACCGCGTCGGCGAGGAGACGGCCGCGGAGGGTGAGGACCGCGCGGCCGTCGCCGTGCGCGTGCCGGTCCAGCAGGCCGTACCCGACCGCCTCACCGGCCGCGACCCGCGCCCGCTCGGTCAGCTCGCGCACCGCCAGCCCCTCCCGCAGCCGCAGCCCGAGCATGGTCGTCTCCATCCGCCGGGCCGGCGGGTCGAGCAGCTCCCGGCCGGCGGCCGGGCTCTCGCCGGCGTGCAACCGGGCCGCGTACGCCGCCGGGTGCCGCACGTTCCACCACCGCACCCCGCCGACGTGACTGTGCGCGCCCGGCCCGACGCCCCACCAGTCGCCGCCGGTCCAGTAGAGCCGGTTGTGCCGCGACCGCGCCGCCGTCCCGCGGGCCCAGTTCGACACCTCGTACCAGCCGAAGCCGTTGCGGGACAGCGTCTCGTCCGCCTGCACGTACCGGTCGGCGAGGACGTCGTCGTCCGGTTCCGGCAGCTCACCCCGGCTGACCTTGCGCGCCATGGCGGTGCCCTCCTCGACCACCAGCGCGTACGCGGAGACGTGGTCCGGCCCGGCCCCGACCGCGGCGTCCAGCGAGGCCTGCCAGTCGGCCTCGGACTCGCCGGGCGTCCCGTAGATCAGGTCCAGGTTGACGTGGCTGAACCCGGCCCGCCGCGCCTCCGCGACCACCTCGACCGCCCGCCCCGGGGTGTGCCGCCGGTCCAGCACCTGCAGGACGTGCTGCGCCGCCGACTGCATCCCGAACGAGATCCGGGTGAACCCGGCCTCCCGCAGCCGGGCGAGGTAGGCAGGGGTGACCGACTCGGGGTTGGCCTCGGTCGTCACCTCGGCCCCCGGCGCCAGCCCGAACAGGTCGTCGATCTCGCGCAGGATCGAGCCGAGGTGGCCGGCGGGCAGCAGCGTGGGCGTACCCCCGCCGAAGAAGACGGTCTCGACCTGCGGCGTCCGGTCCCCGAGCACGTGCCGGGCCAGCCGCAGCTCCAGCATGGCGGTGTCGGCGTAGGCGGCCTGGGAGACGCCGGGCCCCAGCTCCTGCGCCGTGTACGTGGTGAAGTCGCAGTAGCCGCAGCGCGTCGCGCAGAACGGGACGTGCACGTAGAACCCGAACGGGTTGCGGCCGAGCTCGCGCACGGCGGCGGGGGGCAGGGCGCCGTCGGCCGGGGCCGGGACGCCGTCCGGAAGTCGGGAGGGCACGGCGGAACAGTGTTCCACTCCGGCTGCCCATAAGGTCGGCGTCGTGACCGAGCTGGTGCATTTCTCCGTGGCGGCCGGGGTGGCGACGCTCACCCTCGACTCCCCGCCGAACCGCAACGCGCTGTCCCCCACCCTCCTGACCGAGCTCGCCGCCGGCATCGCGGCCGCGGTCGCCGACGACGCCGTCCGGGTGATCGTGCTCTCGCACACCGGCCGGGTGTTCTGCTCCGGCGCCGACCTCAAGGCGACGGCCGCGGCGACCGGTGCCGGCGACATGCCGATCGCCTCGGTGCCGGCCGTGCTGACCGCGCTGGCCGAGTCCCCGAAACCGGTGATCGCCCGGGTCGGCGGGCCGGCCCGGGCCGGCGGGATCGGCCTGATCGCGGCGTGCGACCTGGCCCTGGCGGCGCGCTCGGCGACGTTCGCGTTCACCGAGGTACGCCTCGGGGTGGTGCCTGCGGTGATCTCCCGGCCGGTGCTCCCGCTGCTCCCCCGCCGGGCCGCGCAGGAGCTGTTCCTCACCGGCGAGGTCTTCGACGCCACCCGCGCCGCCGAGGTCGGCCTCCTCACCCGGGTGGTCGACGACGCGGACCTGGACGCCGAGGTCGCCCGCTACGCGGAGCTGCTCGTGCTCGGCGCCCCCGGCGCGCTGGCCGCGACCAAGGAACTGCTGGCGGCACCGCCCGCGGACTACGAGACCCTCCAGCAGCTGTCCGCCGACCGCTTCGCCGGCCCCGAGGGCCGCGAGGGCATCGCCGCCTTCGCCGAGAAGCGCCGCCCCTCCTGGGCGCCCTGACCGGTGCTCCCGACTGAGCCGGTCGGTGCGCCTCGCGGTCCCGCTCAGCCCGAGGTGAGCAGCACGGTCAGCGGGCGCGCTGTCTCCGCGGACGTCGCGGTGGCGTCCTGCAGCACCTCGAGCGCGGTCTCGTACGCGGCCGGGTCGACCTTCGAGGCGCCGGCCCAGAGGACGACGTGCGGGCCCTCAGGCAGCCAGGACAGGTCGCGCAGGGCGTCCGAGAGCGCGTCCCAGTTGCGGCCGACCCAGTCCGGGAAGTGCAGCGCCCGGGCGAAGTCGGCCAGCAGCTCGGCCTTGGTGGCAGCGGGACCGACCCGGTGCACGACCGCACCCTGCTGCCGCGCCTCCGCGGCGACCTCCGCCGCGGGTCGCCGCACGGCGCGGACGCCCGGCCGCAGCGAGGTCACGAGCCCTCTACCCGCGCGAAGGACTCGTAGTGGTCGGCGGTGTAATACCGCGCGCCGTCCTGCCCGGCGATGATCCGCCGCGCCCCGCGGTCCCGGGAGCCCGGCGTCGGCACGGTGTACTCGCGGTACCAGCCCCGTGGGTGCGCCGGCAGCAGCCGCTCCACGTTGCCGAACACCGTGCCGTCCTGCGCGTACGGGAACGGGCCGCCGGCGTCGATCAGCCGCAGCACCCGCTGCGCCTCGACCGGAAGCGCCGCGACCGCCACCGTCCGCAACCCGTCCGGCCGTCCGGATCCGCTGGGCCGCGCTGTCCCACCCGTCGCGGTCGGCCGCACCGTCTCGGGTCCCGCGGTCGGGCGGCCGGTCTTGCTCGGCTGCGCCGTCGTGCCGGTCGGGCCCGGCCCGGCCGTGGCGACCGCCGGCCCGGACGAGTCGTCCGACCGCACCGCCGAGATCAGGTATCCGCCGGCCAGCAGCACCCCGAGCACCAGCAACGCGAGCAGCGGCCGCCGGGTGCGAAGCACCCACCCACCCTAGAGGCGCCGAACCACGCAGCCCCACGGGCCACCACCCCGACGGCGGCCGCCTCGGGCCGGC
>DATINN010000654.1:0-12970 GCA_035474175.1 Mycobacteriales bacterium
TCCGGCCCGAGCAGCTGCGCGGCCCGCTCGCCGTCGGCGAACCCGAGCCGGACCAGCCGCAGGGCCCGCCGCTCGGCCGTGGCCACGGCCTCAGCCCGGCCGGGCGGCCGAGAACCGCCGGGCGACCTCGGCGAAGCGGACCGCGAACGGCTGCCAGACCTCCTCCAGGTCGGCGTCGAGCGCGTCCAGGTCCCAGCCGGCCAGGGCGGCGTCGAGGTCCCAGCCCTCGGCCTCGAGCCGGTCCCGGTCCTCCGCGGCCCAGGCCCGGACCATCCCGGCCGTCGTCTCGATGTGGAACTGCAGGCCCCACGCGCTCTCGCCGTAGCGGAAGGCCTGGTTGGCGTACCGGGGTGAGGAGGCCAGCAGCACCGCACCCTCCGGCAGCGTGACGATCTCGTCCCAGTGCCACTGCAGCACGTCCGGCGTGAACGGGATCGGCCCGAACAGCGGGTCGCCCGCGGCCACGTCGCGCTTGGCCACCAGCGCCGGCCCGATCTCCGGGCCCTGGTCGCCCGGCTTGACCTGGCCACCGAGCGCGCCGGCCAGCAGCTGGCCGCCGAGGCAGACGCCGAGCACCGGCACCCCGTGCCCGACCGCGTCCCGGAGCAGGTCGCGGGTGGCCGGCAGCCAGGGCGCGTCGGCGTCGTCGTACGCGCCCATGCTGCCGCCCATCACGACCACGCCGGCGAACCCGCCGAGACCCGGCAGCGCGCTCCCGTCGTACGGGGTGCGGACGTCGAGCAGCATCCCGGCCCCGGACAGCCAACCACCGAGCCGCGCGAGCGACTCGGTGGGGCTGTGCTGGACGACGAGCAAGGTGGGCAGGCGCACCCTCAGAGGCTATCCGCCGATGGTCGGGATGAACTTCGGCGGCTGGCGGACCTGGGTGCCCTTCTCGAACGCGTACGCCAGCTTGATCAGGCCGGCCTCGCCGAAGCGGGGACCGATGAACGACATCCCGACCGGCAGCGGGCCGGAGAACCCGGCCGGCACGGTGATGCTCGGGTAGCCCGACACCGCGGCCGGCGAGGAGGAGCCGACCGAGAAGGCGTCGCCCTGGCCGAGCGTGGTCAGCCAGGCCGGGCTGTTGGTCGCGGCCATGATCGCGTCCAGGTGGTTGGCGGCCAGCGTCGTGTCGATCGCCGCCCGCTGCAGCGCGGTGAGCCGGGCCCGGTTGGCCTGGTAGGTCGGGTCGTTCTCGTTGCCGCTGGTGGCCTGGGACTCGATGAAGAGCTCCTGGCCGAAGAACGGCATCTCGACGTCCGCGTGCGCGTTGTTGAACGCGATCAGCTGGGCCAGCGTCCGCGGGTGCTGCCCCGGCCGGGCGGCCAGGTAGGCGTTGATGTCGTGCTTGAACTCCAGCTCCAGCGCCGGGGTCTCCAGCGCGCCGGCCTCGTCCTGGTTGGGCAGCGTGACCGTGACGACGGTGCCGCCGAGCCGCTGCACCGCGGCCTTGGCCTGGTTGACCACGGCCAGCGTCTCCGGGCTGGCGTCGGCCCCGGTGCCGTCGATCCAGAGGCCGATCCGCTTGCCCCGCAGGCCGTTCGCGCTGAGGCCCTTGAGCAGGTCGACGTGCAGGAACGGCTTGGAGTCGCGGGTCGCCGGGTCGGTCCGGTCGACGCCGCGCAGCACCTCGAGGGTGAGCGCCGCGTCCACGACGTGCTTGGCGATCGGGCCGGCGGTGTCCTGCTCGGCCGACAGCGGCACCACGCCGGAGCGGCTGACCAGGCCGAGCGTGGGCTTGATGCCGACGGCGCCGTTCTGGCCGGACGGGCAGACGATCGAGCCGTCGGTCTCGGTGCCGATGGCGACGGTGGCCAGGTTGGCCGCGACGCCGGCGCCGGAGCCGGAGGACGAGCCGCAGGGGTTGCGATCCAGCACGTACGGGTTGTTGGTCTGGCCGCCGACGCCGGACCAGCCGCTGGTCGAGTTGGTGGAGCGGAAGTTGGCCCACTCCGACAGGTTGGCCTTGCCGATGATGACCGCGCCGGCCTTGCGCAGCTTCGTGGTCAGGAACGCGTCCGGCGGCGCCTTGCGGGTCAGCAGCGCGAACGAGCCGGCCGTGGTCGGCTGCCGGTCGTGCGTGCCGACGTTGTCCTTGAGCAGGATCGGGATGCCCTCCAGGGCCGAGCGGGCCCCGCCGTGCCGGCGCTGCCGGTCACTGGCGGCGGCGATCTTCAGCGCGTCCGGGTTGACCGCGAGGACCGCGTTGACCTTCGGGTCGAGCGCGCGGATCCGGCTGAGGTAGAACCGGGTCAGCTCGACCGCGGTGATCCGGCCGCGGTCCATCGCCCGCTGCAGGTCCGGGATGGTCGCCGCCTCCAGGTCGATGCCGTGCAGCACCGGGCGGATGGCGGCCGGTCCGCTGGTGGCGTGCGCGGGCTTCACCGGCGCCGCGCCGGCCGGGCTGACCAGCCCGACGGTCGTGGCGGCGGCGACCCCGAGCAGGGCCACGGTGCGGAACACGGACGGTCGGAGCAGTCGCACGCTGACCTCCGGGCGGGAAGCGGGGATCCGGCTGGGCCGGTCGGACCAGGAACGGCCCACCGGCTGAGCCATCCTGCTCCTCCGGACCCCCGGTGCGCACCCCCTCCATTGGGTCGATTGCGGAGAGCCACCGCGACTCGGCCCACCCCGCCTTCACCCGTACGGAGCACAGTGGCTCAATCTTGACGACCCACGGTGACCAAAATGCCGTCCCTGCTGTTCGGAAGACCCATCCGGACCAGTTACGGTGCCGGAGTGGCGGCTCCCGGAACGGACACGGCGGCAGCGGCGGCCCCGATCGGGGTCGCCCGGCGGCCGCTGCTCGCCATCGCCGGAGCGGTCGCGCTGCTGCTCGTGGCGACCAGCTGGCGCTACGGCTACCACCGCGACGAGCTCTACTTCATCGTCGCCGGGCAGCACCCGGACTGGGGTTATCCGGACCAGCCGCCGCTGACCCCGGTGCTGGCCCGGCTGATGGACCTGCTCGGCGGCGGGTCGCTGGTGGTGCTGCGACTGCCGAGCGCGCTGGCGGCCGGGGCGACGGCGCTGCTGGCCGGGCTGACCGCCCACGAGCTGGGCGGCCGGGCCCGGGCCCAGCTCATCGCGGCCGCCTGCGTCGGCGTCTCCGGCACCACGCTGGTCACCGGGCACATCGTCAGCACCACCACGTACGACGTGCTGTTCTCGACGACGGTGTGCTGGCTGCTGGCCCGCGCGGTCCGGACCCGGGAAAACTGGCTGCTGCTGCCGGCCGGCCTCGCGCTCGGCCTCGGGCTGCTGAACAAGTCGCTGGTCGGCGTGCTGGTGCTGGCGCTCGCGGTCGGCGTGGTCGTCGCCGGGCCGCGCCGGTGGGTGCGCTCGGGCTGGCTGGCGATCGGCGCGGTCGTCGCCCTCGTCTGCCTCGCGCCGTACCTGGTCTGGCAGGCGCTGAACGGGTGGCCGGAGCTGGAGATGGGCCGGTCCATCGCCGGCGGCGGCGACCAGGGCGGCCGGCTCGGGTTCCTGCCGTTCCAGCTGCTGCTGGTCAGCCCGCTGCTGGTGCCGGTGTGGGTGGCCGGGCTGGTGTGGCTGCTGCGGTCCGGGCCCGGCCGGCCGTTCCGCTTCCTCGGCATCGGCTACCTGCTGCTGGCCGCGGTCTACCTGGTCGCCGGGGGCAAGGCCTACTACCTGGCCGGGATGTACCCGGCGCTGCTCGCGGCCGGCGCCGTCGCCATCGACGGCCGGCTCGGGAACCGGGCCCGGGCCACCCGCCCGCTGGCCGTCGCGCTCGTGCTGTCGCTGGTGGTCGGGGCCGTCGTGGGGCTGGCCGTGCTGCCGGCCCGGGCGCTGGGGCCGGTGCTGGCGGTCAACCCGGATGCGGGCGAGCAGGTCGCCTGGCCCCGGTACGTGGCCCAGATCGCCGGGGTCTGGAACGGGCTGACCAGCTCGCAGCGGGAGACCGGGCTGGTGCTGACCCGCAACTACGGCGAGGCCGGGGCCATCGACCGGTACGGGGCGGCGCTCGGGCTGCCGCGGGCGTACAGCGGGCACAACGGGTTCGCGGAGTGGGCGGTGCCGGCCGGGCAGGCCGGGCCGGTCGTGCTGGTCGGCTACCCGGACGACACCGAGCGGGGCCGGCTGTTCGGCTCCTGCCAGCAGCAGGCGACCCTGGACAACGGGCTCGGCCTGGACACCGAGGAGCAGGGCGTGCCGGTCTGGGTCTGCGGCCAGCCGGCCCGCCCCTGGGCCGACACCTGGCCGGAAGTCCGCCACCTCAACTGATCCCGGGCGCCGCCCACCGGCGGCCGGGCACCGCCCGCCGGTGGCCGGGCACCGCCCACCGGCGGCCGGGCACCGTCCACCGGTGGCCGCCCCGGGGCTCAGCCGGGGGGCGCCCCGGGGTGTCACAGGGCGGGCAGATATCTCGCCAGCTCGAAGGGGGTGACCTTGGCCCGGTATTCCGCCCACTCGGCCCGCTTGTTGCGCAGGAAGTAGTCGAAGACACCCTCGCCCAGCGTCTCGGCGACCAGCTCCGAGGTCTCCATCGCCCGCAGCGCGTCGGACAGGTTGTGCGGCAGGTCGTCGTAGCCCAGCGCCCGCCGCTCGTCCTCGGTCAGCGCGGACACGTCGTCCTCGGCCCCGGGCGGCAGCTCGTACTCGTGCTCGATCCCCCGCAGCCCCGCCGCCAGCATCAGCGCGAAGGCCAGGTAGGGGTTGCAGGCCGGGTCGGGCGCCCGGACCTCGACCCGAGTCGAGTTGGCCTTGCCCGGCTTGTACATCGGCACCCGCACCAGCGCCGACCGGTTCGCGTGCCCCCAGCACACGTACGCCGGGGCCTCCGCGACCGCGTTGGGCGTCGGCTCCCCGAACAGCCGCTTGTACGAGTTGACCCACTGGTTGGTGACCGCGGTCGTCTCCCGGGCGTGCCGCAGCAGCCCGGCGATGAACGAGCGGGCCGTCTTGGACAGGTTGAGCTCGTCGGACGGGTCGTGGAAGGCATTGCGGTCGCCCTCGAACAGCGACAGGTGGGTGTGCATCCCGGAGCCGGGCTGGGAGGTGAACGGCTTCGGCATGAACGTCGCATACACCCCCTCGGCCATCGCGACCTCCTTGACCACGTGCCGGAACGTCATCACGTTGTCGGCCGTGGTCAGCGCGTCCGCGTAGCGCAGGTCGATCTCCTGCTGGCCCGGCGCGACCTCGTGGTGGCTGTATTCGACCGAGATCCCGAGCGCCTCCAGCGCGTCGACCGCCATCCGCCGGAAGTCGTGCGCGATGTCGTGGCTGGTGAGGTCGAAGTAGCCGCCGGTGTCGACCGGGCGCGGCTCCCTGCCCGCCTCGGGCAGGTCCTTGAGCAGGAAGAACTCGATCTCGGGGTGGGTGTAGAAGGTGAAGCCCATGTCCTTGGCCTTGGCCAGCGCGCGGCGCAGCGCGAAGCGCGGGTCGGCCCAGGACGGCGAGCCGTCCGGCATCAGGATGTCGCAGAACATCCGGGCCGAGTCGCCGCTGGCGGCGCGGTCGTGCTTCCAGGGCAGCACCTGGAACGTGCCCGGGTCGGGCTTGGCGATCATGTCGGACTCGGACGCGCGGGCGAAGCCCTCGATCGCGGAGCCGTCGAAGCCGATCCCCTCCGCGAACGCGCCCTCCAGCTCGGCCGGCGCGACCGCGACCGACTTGAGGAAGCCGAGCACGTCGGTGAACCACAGCCGGACGAAGCGGATCTCCCGCTCCTCCAGCGTGCGGAGAACGAACTCCTGCTGCCTGTCCACGCCCGCTCCCCTCACCGCCCGACCCACGCAGTCTCCGCCGAGCTGATTTCCTCGACGTTACTGCGGGCCCTGCCGGGAGGTCCTACCTGGTGGCGCTGCCCGCGGTCCACTTCGCCCAGGACACGTTCCACTCGTTGTAGCCGGGCGCGAACGGCAGGTCGACACCGGTGCCCTTGATGTCCACGACGTCGCCGGTGGAGAAGTTGTCGTAGAACCACTGCGCGTTGGCGGGCGAGAGGTTGACGCACCCGTGCGAGGTGTTCTGCTTGCCCTGGGCCCAGACCGACCACGGCGCCGAGTGCAGGAACTCGCCGTCCGGGCTGATCCGGATGGCCAGCTTGATCAGCTCGTCGTAGCCGAGCGGGGTGTCCTTGGGCAGCCCGTACGACGCGGAGGTCATCCGCTTCACCGGGTATTTCTCGGCCACGATGTGCGGCCCGCTCTGGGTGGTGAAGAAGATCGTCTGGTTGTCCACCTTGTACGACCCGCCGCGGCCCATGCTGACCGGGATGCCGTCCTTGACGATCTTGCCGTTGATCCGGACGGTGCCCAGGTGGGTCTTGTCGTTGATCGTGAAGATCTTCGACCGGCCGATCGTGAAGGACGAGCTGACGTCCTCCTGCCCGTACACGTCGTCGCCGACGTGCACGCCGTAGACCGCGGCCTTCACCGTGACCTTGGTGCCGGGCGCCCAGTAGGTCTTCGGGCGCCAGTGCGCGACCTGGTCGGAGAACCAGTGCCAGGCGCCGTCGACGTGCGGCGAGGTGGTGACGGTCAGCGCCTTCTCGGCGGCGGCCTTGTCGCTGATGGGCTCGTCGAAGCGGACCTGCACCGGCTGGCCGACGCCGACCGTCTTCGGTCCGCCGCCGTTGCCGGGGTAGAGGTAGGGCAATGTCAGCGTGCGCGGCTGGACCGTGCTGAACGCGCTGGTGGCCTTCACCGTCTTGCCGTCGGCGTTGGCCGCGGTGGCGGACACCGAGTAGGTCTTGTCGTAGCCCAGCGCCTCGGCCGAGGTCCACACGGTGCGGTCGGCGTTGTACGCGCCCTTCACGGCCTCTCCGTCGCCGTTGCGCAGGGCGACCGCGCTGACGGTGCCCCCGGTGACCTTGACCGTCACCGGCGCGGCCACGGACAGGCCGGTGGCGCCGTTCTTCGGGGAGATGGCGAGGCGGGCGGGCGCGGCCGCCGGCTCGGTCGTCGGCGCGGCGCTGGACGGGCTCGCGGCGGCACCGCCACCACCGTCCGGGCCCTGCGCGGACGTCGACGAGCCACTGTTGGTGCACCCCGCGACCAGCGCGATCAGCACCCCGGCGGCCGCCAGCGATCGAACGCCCGCACGTCCCCGAGCGAATCCCCTACCCATGCCCCACGCCTCCGAACTTCCCCCACCGCCACGCCATCCCGACGGTCCCGCACGGACCATGACGTGCTGCGGCCCCTGATTGTTGCCCAGAGCACGCGGATTTCTTGATCGTCCCGCCGATATTCCGGGTGACGATCGCGATACGGCCCCGACCGCGCCGCGGTTCATCGTTCGCTCCGATCCGATCTTAGAGTGGTCCGGTGACAATCCGGACCAGCACCGCGCCCATGGGGCCGATCGCGACCTCCGACGAGGTCACCTTTCGCTTCGCCGACCCCGACGGGCACCTGCAGGGCGTTCGGCTGGCCCAGCAGGTCCGGATTCCCGGCGACCAGCTCGATTTCACCCGGACCGAGGGCGGCTGGGAGCTGCGACTGCCCCGCCCGCCGGTCTGGCGGCTGGAATACCGGCTGGAGCTGGAGCACGCCGACGGCGGCCGGGAGGAGATCTGCGACCCGGCCAACCCGCTGCGGGCGCCGGGCGCGTTCGGGGACAAGTCGGTGCTGGAGTTCGCCGACTACCAGCGGCCGGGCTGGCTGGACGCGCCGGCCGGTCCGGGCGCGTCGACCGAGATCCGGGTGCCGTCGCGCTACCTGCACGCCGAGGTCTACGTCCGGCTCTGGGCGCCCGCCGACGCCGGCCCGACCGAGCGGCTCCCGCTGCTGGTCGCCCACGACGGCCCCGAGTACGACGAGCTGTCCAGCCTCACGACGTACGCGGCCGCCATGATCGAGGCCGGCCGGCTGCCCCGGCACCGGATCGCGCTGCTGGGGCCGGGCGAGGGCGACGAGTGGTACACGGCCAGCGTCAGCTACGCCCGGGCGCTGGCCCTGGCCGTGGTGCCGACGATCCGGCGCCGGGTCGCGGTGACCGGGCCGGTGGTCGCGATGGGCGCCAGCCTGGGCGGGCTGGCCGCGCTGCACGCGCAGCGCCGGCACCCGGGCCTGTTCGGCGGGCTCTTCCTGCAGTCGGGCTCGTTCTTCGACCGCCGGCTCGACCCGCAGGAGCGCGGCTTCGGCCGCTACGGGCGGATCACCCGGTTCGTCGCCGACACCCGCCGCGGCACGCTCAAGGCCGAGCCGGTGCCGGCCACGCTCACCTGCGGGGAGCTGGAGGAAAACCTCGGCAACAACCGTGACATGGCCACCACGCTGCACCAGCAGGGCTACCGGGTCGGCTTCGTCGAGCTGCCGGACGTGCACAACTACGTCGCGTGGCGGGACGCGTTCGACCCGCACCTGACCGGTCTGCTGGTCGAGGTCTGGGGCCCCGGGGACTCTTGATCCGCGCGCCGTCCCGGCAGGTAGGTTGCTGGTTGTGACCCGCCGCGAGCACGTCGACGTTCCCGCGCCGGCGCTGGGTGGCTCCGGCACGGTGGTCGTGCACGGCCACTTCGGCCGGCCGTTCCTGGTGTTCCCGTCCGAGCGCGGCCGAGCCTGGGACTTCGAGAACAACGGCATGGTCGACGCGGTCCGGCCGCTGCTGGACGCGGGCCGGTGCAAGCTCTACTGCGTCACCTCGCACGACGGCGAGTCCTGGTCCAACCGGGGGCTCTCGACCGAGGACCGGGCCCGGCGGCACGCCGACTACGAGCAGTGGATCGTCGACTCGGTGCTGCCGTTCGTCTGGGAGGACTGCGGCGGCTGGCAGGAGGTCGGCACGATCGGCGCGTCCATGGGGGCCTACCACGCGCTGACGTTCGCGCTGCGCCGGGCCGACCTGTTCCCGCTGTCGATCAGCCTGTCCGGCAACTACGACCCGTCGTCCTGGCACGGCTGGGGCGAGCAGGGCGAGGCGGCCTACTTCGCCAACCCGGTCCACTTCGTGCCCGGTCTCGGCGGCGAGCACCTGGACTGGCTGCGGTCGCGGCTGTCGGTCCTGCTGGTGGTCGGGCAGGGCATGTGGGAGGACACCACCGGCTCGCTGCCGTCGACCCGGCTGATGGCCGGGCTGCTGCAGGACAAGGGCATCCGCTGCGAGCTGGACGAGTGGGGCTACGACGTCCCGCACGACTGGCCCTCGTGGCAGCGCCAGCTCGCGCACCACCTGCCCCGCTTCTGTTAAAGGAAGCACAGTTGCTGATCCCAGGAGGTTCCCTGTGCCCCGTGGTGACCGCACCGAGCACCTGATCGGCCTGCTCCTCGGGACGGAGGAGGACTGGCCGCGCGCGTTCGAGGAGCTGGTCCGCCGGCTCGGCGCGGTCCGCCATCCCGACGGCACGCCGCACACGCTGCGGACCGAGCGGATCACCATCGAGCCGTTCGACCTGCGGGCCAAGCCGCGCTACGACCTGGTCATCGACCGCCTGGCGTACTGGTACTACCACCCGCGCGAGTGGCTGAAGAAGATCGCGCTGATGGACGACGTCTACCTGCTCAACAGCCCGTTCACGTTCCAGTCGATGGAGAAGCACGCGGCCTACTGCGCGATGCTGCGGCTGGGGCTGAAGGTGCCGACGACGGTGCTGGTGCCGCCGAAGCAGCCGCTGGACAACGCGCGCTGGGCGTACACGTCGAAGAAGTACAACCGGTCCTTCGACCTGGAGGCGATCGCCGAGCAGGTCGGCTACCCGCTGTTCATGAAGCCCTTCGACGGCGGGGCCTGGGTCGGGGTCTCCCGGATCACCGACGCGGCCGCGCTCAACAAGGCCTACGACGAGTCCGGGCAGCGGCTGATGCACCTGCAGGCCTCGGGCGAGGGCTACGACTCCTTCGCCCGGTCGCTGACCATCGGGGCCGAGACGATGGTGATGAAGTTCCGGCCCGAGCTGCCCATGCACGACCGGTACGCGGTGGCGCACGACTTCCTGCCGCCCTCGGCCGGGCTCGAGGTGCTGGCGATCTCGAAGCTGATCAACGCGTTCTTCCGGTGGGAGTTCAACTCCTGCGAGTCGCTGGTGGTCGGCGACCAGGTCCACCCGATCGACTACGCCAACGCCTGCCCGGACATCGCGATCACCTCGCTGCACTACTACTTCCCGTGGGCGATCTCGGCCCTGGTGAAGTGGTCGGCGTTCTGCGCGGTGACCGGGCGCAAGCCGCGGCTGGACACCGACACCCGGGCCTACTTCGACCTGGCCGACTCCGACCTGTCCTACGGCGACAAGCTGGCCGCGTACGCGACGCTGGCCGACGAGCACTTCGACAAGCAGCGGTACGAGGAGTTCTGCGCGACGTCGCTGGCGTCGCTGGACGAGATCGTGCGCGACTGGGTCGCCGGGCCGGACTTCGACGCGCTGCTCGTGGACACGGTGAAGGCCACGTACCCGGCGCACGAGCAGGACCGCTTCGTCGCCCACTTCCGCGGGCTGCTCGGCCTCTGGGTCACCGACAACGCCGGCCGTTAGTTGCTCTTTACGGAGAGTAATAATTTAATCACGCAATGACACCGGTCGACGTCCCCGGGCGCCGGGCCCGCATCGACACCGTGCTCGACATCGTGCGCGACCACCTCGGCATGGACATCGCCTGGATCTCCGAGTTCGCCGACGGTCACCAGGTGCTGCTGGCGACCCGGGGCGAGCTCGGCGACACCGGACTGGGCGTCGGCAGCCGGGAGCCGCTGGACAGCGCGTACTGCTCCCAGGTGCTGGGCGGCCTGCTGCCGCCGGCCATCCCGGACACCCGCAACGACCCGCGCACCCGCGACCTGCCGACCACGACCCGGCTGCAGATCGGCTCGTACGTCGGGGCGCCGCTGCGGGACCGGGACGGCAGCCCGGTCGGCATGCTGTGCGCCCTGAGCACCGGCCCGAAGCCCGGGCTGGACGCCGGCGAGGGCCGGTTCCTCCAGCTCCTGGCCGGGCTGCTCGGCACCGACATCGTGCGCTGGATGGCGGTCGACGGGCCGGCCCGGGAGCGGACCCGGGCCCGGATCCAGCGGATGATCTCCACCCGGGCCCTGGACACGGTGTTCCAGCCCGTCCTCGACCTGCGCACCGGGCGCCTGTCCGGCTACGAGGCGCTGTCCCGGTTCGACCCCGAGTACGGCACCCCGGGCCGGCTGTTCACCGAGGCGGCCGAGGTCGACCTGGGCGTCGAGCTGGAGCTGCTGGCCGTGGAACGGGCCTTCGAGCACGCCGGCGAGCTGCCGCCGGACTGCTGGCTCTCGATCAACCTCGCGCCCGCCAGCGTGCTGTCCCCGGCCGCCCGCGACCTGCTGCTGGCCGCGCCCTGCCCGCGGCTGGTGGTCGAGCTCACCGAGCACATCGAGATCCCGGACTACGCCCCGCTGCTGGAGCGGCTGGACGAGCTGCGCCGGCACGGCATCCGCATCGCCGTGGACGACGCCGGGGCCGGCTACGCCAGCCTGCGCCACATCCTGCAGCTGCGCCCGGACGTCATCAAGATCGACATCGCCATCACCCAGAACGTGCACGCCGACCCGGTCCGCCAGGCCCTGACGCACTCGCTGGTCAGCTTCGCCGACAGCATCGGGGCCACGCTGCTGGCCGAGGGGGTCGAGCAGCAGGCCGAGCTGGACACGCTGGCCCGGATCGGGGTCGAGCTGGCCCAGGGCTACCTGATCGCCAAGCCCGGCACGCTGCCCGGGCCGGTGTCCTTCCCGGCGGTCGGCCGGCTCGGGCGCCGCCCCGACATCGCCGCCGTGCTCGGCCGGGTGGCCGGGGCGGTCAGCGGGGCCGTCGACGAGGAGAGCCTGGTCCGGCCGCTGCTGGAGGTGGCCGCCGAGGTGACCGGAATGGACTCGACGTACCTGGCCGCGGTCGACGTGGACGCCGGCACGATCGAGGTCCGGTATGCCCGCAACACCGGCCGCCTCGACGTGCCCGAGGGTCTGGTCCGGCCGTGGGAGGGGTCGCTGTGCCACCGCTGCCAGGTGCGGGGCACGCTGTGGAGCGCGGACGTGCCGGCCGAGCTGGGTGAGAGCCCGCTGTCGGCGGCCATGGGCCTGCGCACCTTCTTCAGCGTCCCGATCATCAGCCGGGGCGGCCGGCTGGTCGGCTCGCTGGCCGGCGCCGCCCCCGACACCCGGTTCCTGGGCGAGAGCGACCTGCTCACGCTGCGGATGCTGGCCTACCTGATCGGGCCCGGCGCCCGGCTGCTGCGCCGGTCCGTACCGCTGGATGCGTTGCTGACCACGGGCGGGAGTGGTGTGATCCCGGTGTGAAGCGGATGCGCGCTGTCGTGACAGTCCTGGCCGGTCTCCTGGCGGTCCCCGCGGTGGCGGCGGCGCCGGCGCAGGCGGCCCCACCACCAGCCGGCGCGCCGGGCGCCCTGTCCCACTACGACCTGGCCCGCAAGGACTGCGTCGGCACCGCCCGCAACACCACGTCGAAGGTCTGGTACACGGTCGCGAACGGCGTGCTGTCCGACGTCTACGCGCCGACCGTGGACAACACCAACGTCGAGACGCTGCAGTACGCGGTGACCGACGGGTCCACGTTCACCGACCTGCAGACGCGCGACATGACGTACACGGTGGGCTCGATCGACCCGGGCGGGATGGCCTGCCGGGTCACCAGCACCCCGCGGCGCGGCGGCTACAGCCTCGTCACCGACTACGTCACCGATCCGCAGCGCAACGCCGTGGTCATGCACACCCGGCTGCGCGGGCCGGCGAGCCTCAAGGTGTTCGTGCGCTACGACGCCACGGTCAACGGCAACGGCGGCGGCGGCGCCAGCAACGGCGGCGCCGACGACGCGACCGTCGACCCGGCCACCACCGCGCTGGTCAGCTCGGACACCAACACCGTGACCAACGCGGTCAACCGGGACTACGGCGTGCCGCTGTTCGGGGCGCTGCGCGGCGACCGGCCGTTCCGCTCGGCGTCCTCCGGCTACGCCGGGACCGCGAGCGACGGGCTGGCCCAGCTCGACGCCGACCACGCCCTGTCCGGCCCCACGACGGCGCT
>DATINN010000655.1:0-2830 GCA_035474175.1 Mycobacteriales bacterium
GGCCGGCCGGTGGGGGGCCGAGGCGGGTGCCGGGGGCGGGCCTCGTGCCGCGGGCCCAGTCGGCGGCGGGCATGGCGCGCTTGCCCGGCGCCTGGACCTCGCCCAGCTCGACCGGCGCGGTCCCGGTCCCGACCAGGACGCGGTTCTTCGTCACCCGCCGCTCCCCCGGCGGCAGCGCCGGCTCGTCGGTGACGCGGACCGGGCCGAGCTTGAGCCGCTCGGCCCCGAGCGGGGACCACGCGCCCGGCGCCGGCGTGCAGGCGCGGACCTGGCGGTCGACCCGCAGCGCCGGCGCGGACCAGTCGACCTCGGCGTCCTCCACGGCGACCTTGGGGGCCAGCGAGACCCCCTCGCCCGGCTGCGGCCGCGGCACCAGCGTGCCGTCCTCGATCCCGTCCAGGGTCGCGACCAGCAGCCCGGCCCCGGACACGGACAGCCGCTCCAGCAGCGTGCCGGCGGTGTCGGCGGGACCGACGGTCTCGGTGACCACCCCGTACACCGGGCCGGTGTCGAGCCCCTCCTCCAGCAGGAACGTCGACGCGCCGGTGACCTCGTCCCCGTGCAGCAGCGCGGCCTGCACCGGCGCCGCCCCGCGCCAGGCCGGCAGCAGCGAGAAGTGCAGGTTGACCCAGCCGTGCTTCGGGATGTCGAGCGCGACCCGCGGCACCAGCGCCCCGTACGCCACCACCGGGCAGCAGTCCGGCCGCAGCTCGGCCAGCTCGGCCAGGAACGCGGGCTCCCGCGGCCGGGCCGGGGTCAGCACCGGCACGCCCGCCTCGGCCGCCAGCACCGCGACCGGCGAGCGCCGCTCGTGCCGCCCGCGACCGGCCGGCGCGTCCGGACGGGTCACGACCGCGACCACCTCGTGCCGGGAGCCCAGCAGCGCGCGCAGCGACGGCAGCGCGGGCGCCGGGGTGCCGGCGAAGACGAGCCTCAGAGCGCCCGCCCGAAGGTCGGGTGCGGGCTGACCCGCACGGTCGCGTCGGCCGCCCACGGCGCGTCGCGGATCTCGGCCATGGCCCGCTTGCGGGTCTCCGCGTCGAGCCGGTCGACGAACAGGATCCCGTCGAGGTGGTCGGTCTCGTGCTGCACGGCCCGGGCCAGGATGTCGGAGCCGGCGATCACGATCGGCTCGCCGTGCACGTCGAAGCCGCGGGCGACGACGTTGCGGTAGCGCCGGCAGTCCCAGGACAGCTCCGGGATCGACAGGCAGCCCTCCTCGCCGAACTGCTCCTCGTCGTCGGGGAAGGTCAGCTCCGGGTTGATCAGGTGCCCGTGCTCGTCCTGGTCGATGAAGTAGGTGAACACGCGCAGGCCGACGCCGATCTGGGGCGCGGCCAGGCCGCGGCCGGGCGCCGCCATCATCGTCTCGAACAGGTCGTCGACCAGGGTGCGCAGCTGCTTGTCGAAGTCGACGACCGGGTCGGCCGGCGTGCGCAGCACGGGGTCGCCGAACAGTCGGATCGGCTGCACGGCCACGGGGTGCTCCTGATGGTGCGGGGGTCGGATCGGAACCCCCGCGAGTCTACTTAGCCCGCGATCCGGACCACCTCCGAGTCGGCGTCGTCCTCCAGTGCGGGTCGCTTCGCCGGGTGCTCGACCAGCGCCAGCACCCTGCTCGCCATGAACCGCGCGGTCCGGACCGGGGTCCCGCCGCGGGTCACCTCCGTCACCTCGACCAGCCCGCGCCCGGTGCGGATGTCCACCCGCCGGCCCGCCCTGGTCGCCATGACCTCGTACGTCTTCGTGTCGCCACCGGCGTCGATGACGACTTCCACTCGGTCGCCCTTCATACTTCACACAACGTTCGAACGCCGTCGAACACTCCCTAAAATCGCACTTCGCGGCCTACAAAATGGGCGGGCTTGGGGAGCGCGGCGGGTTGGGGAGCGCGGCGAGCTTGGGGAGCGCGGCGGGCTGGGAGAGCGGGTGGGACGGAGCAGCGCGGCCCGGCTAGAAGAGGGCGAGCGGGTCGAGCTGGACGCGGACCGGGTCGGGGGCCTTGCGGGCGGAGCGGATGGCGGCGGCCGCGTGCAGGGCGGCGGCCAGGGCCAGCCCGTCGGACCGGGGCACCCGCAGCAGCAGGCGCTCCAGGTCAGCCGCGTCGGCACCAACCCGATCCCCGCCGGCGCCACCCCGATCCCCGCCGGCCCCGCCGGCACGGCCAGCCCCACCCTGGCCCCCGCCGGCACGGCGGGCCCCGCCCGGGCCGCCGCCGGCCGGCACCGGGCCGAGCGGCTCGGCACTGCCCGGCAGCCGGGCCGCGGCCAGCAGGTCGGCGATCGCGTCCGGCGTGCCGGTGAGCGAGGCGAACCGCCGCGCCGGCGGGAACCCGAGCTCGGTCCGCTCGGCCAGCTCCCGGCCGGCGAACCCGGCCGGGTCCCACCGCACCAGCGCCTGCACCACCGGCAGCCCGGCGTCGGCGCCGAGCACGACCCGCCCGCCGTCCGGACCCGGGCGGACCAGCGCGGCCGCGTTGGCCCAGCGCCGCAGCGCCTCCTCGCCGGCCCGCAGGTCGGGCCGGCTGAGCAGGGCCCAGCCGTCCAGCAGCAGGGCCGCGCCGTAGCCGCCGGCGGCCCGGGGCTCGGCCCCCGGGGTCGCCACCACCAGGGCCGGCTCCCCGGGCACGGCGGTCAGCACGGTCGCCCCGCCCGAGGTCCGCACCGGCACCCCGGGGAAGGCCCGGCCCAGCTCCTCCGCGGTCCGCCCGGCGCCGACCACCGACGCCCGCAGCCGGGTGAAGCCGCAGTGCCCGCAGGCCCAGTCGACCGCGGGCCGGCCGCACCAGCGGCAGGCCGGGACCGCCGATCCCGAGCCGGCCGCGAGCGCC
>DATINN010000656.1:0-2767 GCA_035474175.1 Mycobacteriales bacterium
CGGCCCGATCATCGTGCAGCTGTCGCTGTTCGCGGCGACGGCCGTGCTGGTGCAGGCGGCGCTGTCGTTCCTGGGGCTGAGCGTGCCGGAGACCGAGGGACCGAGCTGGGGCAACATGGTCGCGGCGGCGGCCCAGGTGACGTCGCAGGCGCCGTGGCTGGCGGTGCCGACCGGCGGGATCCTCATCGTCACCGTGCTCGCGCTGGGCCTGCTCGGCGACGCGCTGCGGGACGCGCGGGCGTCCCGGTTCCAGTCCGCCTTCGCGGTGCGCCCGCGCCACCGGACCGCGGCTCCCGCGGAAGCCGAGCCGGGCTCGCTGCTGGCGGTGCGCAACCTCACCGTCGGCTTCGACCTGCCGCACGGCCCGCGGGCGATCGCGGTCCGGGTCGTGAGCTTCGATGTGGCCGCCGGGGAGATCGTCGGCATCGTCGGCGAGTCCGGCTCGGGCAAGACGGTCACCGCCCGCAGCCTGCTCGGGCTGCTGCCGGCGGCCGGGCAGGTGGTCTCGGGGTCGGCCGTCTTCGACGGCACCGACCTGACCGCGCTGTCCGAGGCCGAGCTGGGCCGGTTCCGCGGCTCCCGGATCGCGCTGGTGTCGCAGGAGCCGCTGAGCGGGCTCGACCCGGTGTTCCGGGTCGGCAGCCAGCTGGCCGAGGTGGTCCGGCGGCACCACGGGCTGTCCCGGTCCGCGGCGCGCAGGCGGGCGATCGAGCTGCTGGAGACCGTCCGGATCCCGGCGCCGGAGACGGTGGCCCGGCGGTATCCGCAGGAGCTGTCGGGTGGGATGGCCCAGCGGGTCTCGATCGCGCTGGCGCTGGCCGGGGAGCCGGCCCTGCTGATCGCGGACGAGCCGACCACCGCGCTCGACGTCACCGTGCAGGCCGAGATCCTGGCCCTGCTGCGCGACCTGCGGAGCCGGCTGGACATGGCGATCGTGTTCGTCACCCACGACTGGGGCGTGCTGGCCGACATCTGCGACCGGGCCGTGGTCATGTACGCCGGGGAGGTCGTCGAGCAGGCCTCGGTGACCGACCTCTACCGCAGCCCGCGCCACCCGTACACGCAGCGGTTGCTGGCGGCCAACCCGCACCTGGCGCCGGTGTCCGACCTGCTGCCGACGATCCCGGGCAGCGTGCCGTCGCCGGCCCGCTGGGAGACCGGCTGCCGGTTCCGGCCCCGCTGCGAGCACGCGGTGCCGGAGTGCGGGGAGCGGCCCATACCGTTGATCCCGATCGGGCCGACCCGGGGCACCCGCTGCATCCGGCACGAGGAGGTGGCCGGGCGATGACCGAGCCCGAGCGCGCGCTGCTGGAGGTCCGCGGCCTGCGGGTCGACTACGGCCGGGGCCGCCGCCGCAGCACCGCCGTCGACGCCGTCGACCTCGACGTCGGGCCGGGGGAGACGCTGGCGCTGGTCGGCGAGAGCGGGTCGGGCAAGTCGACCATCGGCAACGCCGTGCTCGGGCTGGTGCCGATCGCGGCCGGGACGGTGACGTTCCAGGGCGAGGACGTGGGGCGCGCCCCGGCCCGGCGCCGGCGCGAGCTGACCGCGCAGCTGCAGGCGGTCTTCCAGGACCCGTACGGATCGCTGAACTCCATGCGTACGATCCGGCAGACCCTCGTCGAGCCGTTGATCGCGCACCGCCGGGCCGTGCCGTCGACCGGCGGAACGTCCAGACCGGCGGATCCCGCGTCGGCGCGCAGCCAGGTGGAGGCAGCCCTGCACAGCGTCGGCCTGGACCCGGACGCGGCCGACCGCTACCCGGGCGAGTTCTCCGGCGGGCAGCGGCAGCGGATCGCGGTGGCCCGGGCGCTGATGCTGCGGCCGCGGCTGATCGTGTGCGACGAGCCCACGTCCGCGCTGGACCTGTCCGTGCAGGCGCAGGTGCTCAACCTGCTCACCACGCTGCAGCGCGACCTGGGCCTGAGCTACCTGTTCATCACCCACGACCTGGCCATCATCCGGCACGTCGCGCACCGGGTCGCGGTGCTGCACCGGGGCCGGGTGGTGGAGACCGGGCCGGTGCGGAAGGTCTGCGACGAGCCGGAGGACCCGTACACGCAGGCGCTGTTGGCGGCGGCGCCGGTGCCGGACCCGGTCGCGCAGCGCGAGCGGCGCGAGGCGCGGGCCGCCGCCCTGGCAGGACAGCGGTGACGGCCCCCCGCCCGGTCCCGACTCCGGGCCCGGTCCCGACCGCCCCGGGCCCGGTCCCGACCGCCCCGGGCCCGGTCCCGACCGCCCCGGGTCCGGTCCCGACTCCGGTCCCGCCGAGCGCGGTCCCGACCCCGGGTCCCGTCCCGCCGGGCCCGGTCCCGGCTGAGCCCGAGGCGGTCTCCCCGGTCCCCGGCCCGGGTGCGGTGCCGGTTGAGGGGGGCGCGGGGTCGGGGCGGGCGCCGGCGCCGGTGGCGGCGTTCCTGGCCGCGCAGCCGCGGGAACCGCTCGACTTCCTCACCCTGACCGAGCAGCGGGCCTTCATGCGCCGGCTCAGCGACCTCAACTTCATGCGGTACGGGCTGCGGGCCGAGCCCGGCGTCCACGTCACCGACCACCTGGTCCCGACCGGCTCGGGGCTGGTCCGGGTCAAGGCCTACCGCCCGCCGGCCGCGACCGGACCGCTGCCCGCGCACGTGTTCCTGCACGGCGGCGGCTGGTGGCTGGGCTCGGTGGACGAGCTGGTCAACGACGCGATCTGCCGGCTGCGCTGCGCTCGGGCCGGGTGTGTGGTGCTCGCGGTGGACTACCCGCTCGCGTCGGAACACCGCTTCCC
>DATINN010000657.1:0-6297 GCA_035474175.1 Mycobacteriales bacterium
CGGGATCGTCCCCAGCGCGATGCCGGGCAGGATCAGGTGTTTGATCGCGTCCCAGGACGCGTCGAACTCCCTGGTCAATATCCCGTCCAGGACGAAGAAGTTCGTGATGTGGGTGGCCTCGATGCGCACGTCCTGCCGGCCGGACGGCGGCAGCCAGCCCAGCTTGACCGCGAAGACGTACTTGAGCAGGAAGGCCAGGAAGAACACCGGGACGGTCACGCCAACCAGCGAGCCGATCACGGACAGGCTGTCGAGGATGCCACCCTGCCGCCGGGCCGCGAAGTAGCCGAGCGGGATGCCGATGCCCACCGCGAAGATCAGCGCGGCGATGCTCAGCTCGACGGTGCCGGGGAATTGCGTCCGCAGCACCTGGGTGACCGGACGCCCGGTCTGGATCGAGTCACCGAAGTCCAGCCGGACGATCTGCTTGAGGTAGCGCCAGTACTGAACCCAGATCGGCTGGTCGAGCCCGTACGCGCGGTTGATCGCGGCGATCCGCTCGGGGGTGGCGCGCTCCCCCAGGAGGGCCGAAGCCGGCCCTCCTGGGAGGAGGCGCAACCACGCGAACAGCAGGATCGACAGGCCGAGCAGGATCGGGATCAGCTGCAGCAGACGCCGTACGACGAAGCGCAGCATCCCGGTTGGCTACTGACCCGAGGTGAAGACCAGCGAGAACTCATCGTTGAGCACGGGGCTCGGCACGAAGTCCTTCACGTTGGCCGTGACCGCCACCGACGGCGGCGAGTGCACCAGCGGCACGGCCGGCAGGAACTCCATGATCTGCCGGTTGACCGCCTTGTACGCCTCGGCCCGCTGGGTCGCGTCCGGGGTCGCGTCCGCCTTCGCGATCGCGTCGAACAGCGGCTTGTTGGTGAAGCCGAAGTCCGGCTTGAACCGGCCGAAGAAGGTGCCGTCGAAGTTGTAGGCGTCGTTGTAGTCGCCGGTCCACCCGAGCAGGTGCAGGTCGGCCTTGCCGGTCTGCACGTCGGTCAGGTAGCCCGAGTTCCACACCTTGGCCACCGGCTTGATCTTGATGCCGGCCTTCTGCAGGTCGGCCTGGATGACCGAGAAGATCCCCTTCGGGTCCGGCATGTACGGCCGGCTGACCTCGGTCGGCCAGTAGAAGTTGAGCGTCAGGTTGGTCTCGCCGGCCTGGGCCAGCAGCGCCTTGGCCTGGGTCAGGTTGTAGTCGTAGGTCTTGACGTCGTCGGCGTAACCGGCGACCTCCGGCGGCATGAACTCCTTGGCCACCGTGGCGGCCGGCGGGAAGCTCGACTTGGCCAGCCCGTCACGGTTGATCGCCAGCGCGATCGCCTGCCGGACCTGCGGCTTGGCCAGCGCCGGGTTCTTCTGGTTCATGCCCAGGTAGAGGATGTTGAACGGCGGCCGGTCCAGGACCTGCTCGCCGGCCGACTTCAGCCCGGCGATGTCGCCGGGGGCGACCAGGTCGTACCCGTCGATCGTCTTGGCCTGCAGCTCCTGCTTGCGGGCGTTGTTGTCCGGGATCACCTTGAAGACGATCTTGTTGATCTTCGCCTTGTCGCCCCAGTAGTCGGGGTTACGGACGATCGTGACCGTCTTGCTGGCCTGGTCCTGGCCCTCCAGCTTGTACGGGCCGGTGCCGGTCGGGTGGGCCGTGGCGTACGACGGGTACTGGAAGGTGTCGCCGGAGGCGCTGACCTTGTCGCCGTCGTACTTCTTCAGCGCCGTGGGGCTCTGCATCGCGAACGACGGCAGCGCCAGCGCCGCCGGGATCCGGCCGGTCGCGCTGGTCAGCGAGACCTTGGCGGTCGAGCCGTCCACCGCGGTGCAGGACTTGTAGAGGCTGGACGGGCTGTCGGGGCTCTCGTTCTTCTTGAAGCCGCCGAAGGTGTCCTGCCAGTACGCCGAGACGTCCGGGCTCTGCAGGGCGCCGGTGAAGTTGTACCAACGCTCGAAGTTGAAGCAGACGGCCGCGGCGTCGAACGGGGTGCCGTCGCTGAACTTCACGCCCTGCCGCAGGGTGAAGGTCCAGTCCTTGCCGTCGGGGCTGCTCTCCCACTTGGTGGCCAGGGCCGGCTCGATGTCGGCGCTGCCCTCCTTGGTCTTGACCAGGCCCTCGAAGATCTGCTTCAGCACCCGGAAGGTCTCGCCGTCGGACGCGAAGGCCGGGTCGAACAACTTCGGCTGGCCGGCCGCGCCGAACACCAGCGTGTCCTTGCTGCTGGTGCCGTTGGTGGCGCCGCCACCGCCGGAATCGTTGCGGTCGCTCTTCGCGCATCCGGAGATCGCAACCGTGATGGCCGCGACGGCAGCGAGGACAGCAGTCCTCCTCGCCCTCTTACCTGGCATGTTGGCTCCACTGGTCTCGGGATCGCCGACAACCCGGGCGGCGCCGGGGCTATTGGCGACACAGTAGCGCCGCCAACCGGACCACCGTAGGCGGTACCGGGGCACGGTCTGGTCACGAACTGGAAGACCCAGGGCTGTCGCGGGCATGCGTCCTGGTCACGGCGGCCGGTACGGGCGATGCACCAGGGGTAACACGGCGTACACATCTGTGCGGCAGTCTGGCGTCCGGAGGAGGTGACCCGCCGTGTCCTACCTGCTGCGTGTGCTGCTGCCCGACCGGCCCGGCATGCTGGGCGCGGTCGCGAGCGCCCTCGGCGGGGCCGGCGCGGACATCCTCAGCGTCGACATCGTGGAACGGTCGGCCGGGGTGGCGGTCGACGACCTCATCGTCGACCTGCCGCCGGACAAGCTGGCCGACACGCTGATCACCGCGGCGGTGTCGGTGCCCGGGGTGACCGTCGAGTCGATCCAGCGCTACTACGCGGCGGCCGGGGAGGCGCACCGGGAGCTGGAGCTGCTGGAGGCGCTGGCGAGCACGCCGGAGCGGGCGGCCGAGCTGCTCGTGTCGGGGGCGCCGCGGATCTTCCGGGCCGGGTGGGCGGTGGTGGTCCGGTACGACGAGCGCGGGCCGCTGGTCGAGGCGGCGTCGCCGGCCGCGCCGGACCTGGGCGACGTCGACCTGCCGTGGTTGCCGCTGGCGCGGGCGCAGGTGCTGGACCCGACCGCGCGCTGGGTGCCGGCGGACTGGGGCGCGCTCGGGACCGAGCTGGCGGCGGCGCCGCTCGGCGACCCGGACCGGGCGGTGCTGGTCGGCCGCCCCGGCGGGCCGGCCTGGCGCCCGGCCGAGCTGCTGCGCCTGGCCCACCTGGCCGGCATCGCGGTCACGGTCGCCCAAGCGGTCCCCCCGGCCCACCGCACCCGCCGCTGAGGAGACAGCCCCCGGCCACCCACCCCTGACCCGCGGGCCGCTCCCGCGCCCCGATCCGCCGGGGCCGCTCCCGCCGATCCGCCGGGCGCTCCCGCGCATGGTCCGCCGGGCGCTCCCGCGCATCGTCCGCCGGGCGCCCGCGAATGGTCCGCAGGATGCTCCCGGGTCGCGTCCCGCGGTGCGCCGGGACGGCCGGAGCGGGCGCCCCCGTGGGTCCGGGTCAGGTCGAGGCGGTTGCTTCCGCTGGCGCCTTCTTGGCAGCGGGCTTCCCGTCGGGGGCGTCGGCCGGGACGCTCCCGGGGTCGGCCGCCTTCGCCGGCAGCTTCTTCGCGACCTTCTTCGCGGGGGTCTTTTTCGCCGGGGTCTCCCCCGCGGCGTCGGCGGCGGCGGCCTTCGCCGGGGTCTTCTTGGCCGGGGTCTTCTTGGGGGGTTTCTCGGGTGGGGCGGGTTTGGTGGCCACCTCCAGGGCTGCGTCCGGACCGTCGGCGAGCAGCACCGCCAGCCCGGCGTCGTCCAGGATCGGCACCCCGACCTGCAGCGCCTTGTCGTACTTGGAGCCAGGGCTCTCCCCCGCGACCACGAACGACGTCTTCTTCGAGACCGACCCCGTCACCTTCCCGCCGCGGGTCTGGATCGCGTCGGTCGCCGCGTCCCGGCTGTAGTCGGCCAGCGAGCCCGTCACCACGACGGTGATCCCGGCCAGCGGCCGCGGCCCCTCGTCGAAACCCGCGTCCTCCATGCGCACTCCGGCCCGGGCCCAGCGGTCGACCAGGTCCGCGTGCCAGTCGACCGCGAACCACTCCCGCACGGCCTCGGCGATCGTCGGCCCGACCCCGTCCGCCCCGGCCAGGTCCTCCTCCGACGCCGCCCGGATCGCGTCCATCGACCGGAACTCCCGGGCCAGCGCCTGGGCCGCGGTCGGCCCGACGTGCCGGATCGACAGCCCGACCAGCACCCGCCACAGCGGCCGGTCCTTGGCCGCGACGACGTTGTCGAGCAGCCGCAGCGCGTTGGCCGACGGCGTCCCGTCCTTCTTCCGGAACAGCTCGGCCTGGGTGACCTTGTCCAGGTCGAGGTCGAACAGGTCGCCCTCGTCCCGCAGCACCGGCTCGCCGCCGTCGGCCGGCCGGCGGGTCAGCGCGATCGCGGCCTCGTAGCCCAGCGCCTCGATGTCGAACGCGCCCCGCCCGGCCACGTGGAACACCCGCTCCCGCAGCTGCGCGGGACAGGACCGCGCGTTGGGGCAGCGGATGTCGACGTCGCTCTCCTTCTCCCGCCGCAGCGCCGTGCCGCACTCGGGACAGTGCGTCGGCATCACGAACTCGCGCGCCCCCGGCGGGTGGTCGCCGACCCTGGTCACGACCTCGGGGATCACGTCGCCGGCCTTGCGCAGCACCACCGTGTCGCCGATCCAGACGCCCTTGCGGCGGACCTCGTTCTCGTTGTGCAGGGTGGCCAGGCCGACCGTGGAGCCGGCCACGACCACCGGCTGCAGCTGCGCGAACGGGGTGACCCGGCCGGTGCGGCCGACGTTGACCTTGATGTCGAGGAGGGTGGTGTTGACCTCCTCCGGCGGGTATTTGAACGCGATCGCCCACCGCGGCGCCCGCGACGTCGAGCCGAGCCGGCGCTGCAGGGACAGCTGGTCGACCTTGACCACCACGCCGTCGATCTCGTGCTCGACGTCGTGCCGGTGCTCGCCGTAGTGGTCGATGAACTCCTGGACCTGCTCCAGGGTCTGCACCACGCGGAACCGGTCCGAGACGGGCAGCCCCCAGCCCCGCAGCAGCTCATACCACCCGCTCTGGCGGTCAGGGGCCTTGCCCCGGTGCGCGCCGACGCCGTGCAGCACCAGGCGCAGCGGGCGCGTCGCGCTCACCCGCGGGTCCTTCTGCCGCAGCGAGCCGGCGGCCGCGTTGCGCGGGTTGGCGAAGGCGGCCTTTCCCGCCTCCACCAACGACTCGTTGAGCTTCTCGAACCCGGCGACCGGGAAGTAGACCTCGCCCCGGACCTCCAGCAGCTCGGGGATGTCGTCGCCGGTCAGCCGCTCCGGCACGTCGTCGAGGGTGCGCAGGTTGGGGGTGACGTCCTCACCGGTGCGGCCGTCGCCGCGGGTGGCGCCCCGGACCAGCCGGCCGCGCTCGTAGACCAGGTCGACGGCCAGACCGTCGACCTTGAGCTCGCACAGGTAGTCGGCCCGGGAGCCGGCGTCGCGCTCGACCCGCTGGGCCCAGCCGGCCAGCTCCTCACCGGTGAACGCGTTGTCCAGGCTCAGCATCCGCTCGACGTGCTCGACCGGGGTGAACAGCGTCGAGTAGGTCCCGCCGACGCGCTGGGTCGGCGAGTTGGGCGTGCGCAGCTCCGGGAACTCGTCCTCCAGCGCCTGCAGCTCGCGCATGAGCCGGTCGTACTCAGCGTCGTCGAGGGTGGGTTGGTCGAGGACGTAGTAACGGTATTGGGCGTCGTCGATCGTCCGGGCCAGGTCGGCGGCGCGCTCCCGGGCCGCCGGGGTCGCGGGCGTCGGCGCGTCGGCGACCGGCACGGCCGGCAGGTCCTCCCCGATCTCACTCACACCGGCACGGTAGCCGCCGGGTACGACAGTTCCGCCGCGGCGGGCCGCCGCGGTGACGATCAGCCCTCGGGGTCCTCGGCCAGGCGGAGCGCCGCCTCCCGGACCCGGGTCAGCGCGGCCCGCGCGTACGCCGGGGACGCCCCGGCCAGGCCGCAGGCCGGCGTGAGCACCATCGGCTGCGGCAGCGGGAAGCCGAGCCGGCTCCAGAACCCGCGCACCTTCCGTACGGTGTCGCCGAGATCGCCGAGCTCGGCGTCCGTGGCCGGCACCACCCCGAGCCAGAGCGCGGTCCCGGCCTCGACCGCAGTGCCCAGGGCCTCGTCGTCGGCCGGCCCGAGCAGGGACGCGTCCAGCGACACCGCGCCCGCCCCGGCAAACGAAAAATGATCGAAATGATCAATTATGTGCTGGAACGATATGGTGAAACGAGCGATGCGGTGATGACAATAACGGATAATTTGACGCA